>JAFAUR010000052.1 GCA_019243205.1 Acidobacteriaceae bacterium
TGGTACTCGGCTCCCGCATCATCGGTCCGATGATGGCGCAAGATGTAGCCGAAGCATTCCTGAACGCGAAATTCAGTGGAGAAGAACGACACGTCCGGCGCCTGCAAAAGGTGAAAGGGATCGAACAGAGTGAGCTTCGGTAGGCAAGCGAGTCCGAGTCTCACGAGCTATTCGCAAAACCTGCCGGCTGATCTCGAGAAAGCTGTTGACCAGGCCACAACCGACTGGAAGGGCGGCCGCAAAACGGAGCGGTTCTGGAACCGCGACGCCGCCTTGTGGACGGACGGAGATGAAAGCAAATGGCTTGGTTGGCTCGATATCGTCGATTCACAGCTCGCGGAGATCGCGAAGTTCAAGGCGCTGGCGGCCGACGTAAGGGAGGATGGATTCAGCCATCTGCTTCTGTTGGGTATGGGAGGGTCCAGTATCGCGCCTGAAGTGTTCAGCTTTACCTACGGCAGCCAGATCGGCTCACCGGAGCTGCTGGTGCTCGATTCGACAGATCCGGTACAGATCAAAAACTTTCGGTCGAGAATCGATCCCGCGCGCACTCTGTTTTGCGTGTCGAGCAAGTCCGGCACAACGCTTGAGCCAAACATCTACATGCAGTACTTCTACGACGAAACCAGGAAAGTCGTAGCAGACAGGGCAGGGCATCATTTCATTGCTATTACAGACCCGGGATCGAAACTCGAGGGCGTAGCGGCAAAGCTTGGCTTCCGGCATGTTTATCATGGCGTACCAAGTATCGGCGGCGGCTATTCGGCTCTCTCCGATTTCGGCTTGATTCCCCATGCCGCCGCGGGATACGACACCGAAAAGCTCCTGAAGCGCACCGCGACGATGGTGGACGCTTGCAAAAATCGTAATCCTGCGGAAAATCCAGGCGTGAAACTCGGATTGCTGCTTGGCACGGCCTCTGCGAAGTTTCAGCGCGACAAGGTTACTCTGATCTGTTCGAGATCCATCCACGACCTTGGTGCATGGCTCGAGCAATTGCTCGCTGAGTCTACGGGCAAACAAGGGTACGGGCTCATTCCCATTGATCGCGAGCCGTTCGCTCTGACGGAGGATTACGGATCCGACCGGGTTTTTGCGTATATCAAGTTCGCAAGAGACAACGATTCGGCCATGGAAGAGCACGTCTCAGAGCTCGAGAGCGCAGGGCAACCCGTCGTGCGGATCGTGATGGATGACCTGTACGATCTCGGGCAAGTTTTCTTCCACTGGGAGGTCGCAACGGCTGTTGCGGGCTCTGTCATAGGAGTCGACGCGTTCAATCAGCCGGATGTCGAGACGACCAAGGTGGTCACTCGCGAACTCACATCGGAGTTTGAGAAAACCGGATCACTCCCGCGAGAGGAGCCGGTGGTCGATTCCGACGGAATCAAGCTGTTCACAGACGAGGCCAATGCGAAAGCGATTTCCCAGGGCGGGAGCACAATTGGGGCGATGATTCGCGAGCATCTTGATCGCATCAAGCCGGGTGACTATTTCGGCCTGCTCGCATACATACCGATGTTTCCCGAGCATGAAGAGAAACTCCACAGGATCCGAGAACAGGTCCTCAGGTCTAAGCACGTGGCTACCGTGTTCGGTTTCGGACCGCGATTCCTGCCCAGTACGGGGCAGGTCTACAAGGGCGGGCCGAATTCGGGAGTGTTTGTGCAAATCACGTGCGACGAACCAGACGATTTGCCGGTCCCCGAGACAAAATACACTTTCGGCATTGTCAAAGCGGCTCAGGCCCGCGGCGACTTCCAGGTCCTCGCTGAACGTAAGCGGAGAGCCGTGCGCATCCATCTCGGCAAGAATGTCGGTGCCGAGTTGGAGAGATTGACAGATCTGATATCAGCCGCCGTGGAGTAACTCACTGACCGAGGAACTTACGGTATAAACCGTTGTTGTAAGTACTCCAGGGTGTAAAGTTGCCCTTCTCAAGGTAGAGTTGATAAGCAAAGTCGATGTTTGCTTTGCAGTCGAGCAGGTCCCGGAGATTGACCCCGGGGCGCTTTAGATGAACGGTGTTGATCTGGAAGTAACCCCAATCCAGTGTTCCATCAGTGTTGTAGTGGTAAATCTCGCATTTGTCTTGCGGGTTCTCCGCGCGCTGAATTGCAAGCGCTAGCCGGCAGGCCGAACCGAACTTCTCGCACGTATACTGCTGGTACGCTGTCAGAGTCCGATTCTGGTCTAATTGCGCATAGTAGGCATCCGGCGATCTTGTCCTCTCAGCAATAACCAGCGGCCATTGCCAGTGCAGTGTTACCGGCCACTGCGGGCTCAGAGTGTAGTTCGCGTGAATAACCAGCCCTACGCAGACGCATATCGAGCCGAGGAGCACGGCCGCAG
>JAFAUR010000137.1 GCA_019243205.1 Acidobacteriaceae bacterium
ACGATACAAGTGCCTGTCACAACCATCGATCGTGTCTGCCGCGAATTCGAGCTCGACCGGATCGACTACATCAAATTGGACATCGAGGGTGCCGAACTTCGAGCGCTGACTGAGCCCGCGACGTCATAGGTCGATATCGGCCCGAGCTGTGTATCGCGACTGAGCACACCCAGGATCTCTTTGCGAATGCGCAGGCGGTTCGAGTAGCCGGCAATAGATCCGAGCTATCGAATGCGGGTCACGGAGGCGCACCCGTATCGGAGCATCTCCCGGGGACACGTTCTTACACCCTATACTATGCTCTTCTACTGACTCGGAGGGCGTCTTCGTTCTGAGGGAAAGCCGGTCATTGGACAAGTACCGGCACTGACCTAAATTTGCTTCTCACATGCGGTATGTTTTGGCACCGTTCGCACCTTTCAGCTCATCGCGCGGCCATTTTTCTCACCATGGAAGCATTCCAGAGCCAGAATATCGAACCGGCAGGCTGCATAACGGAACGACTGATTAAAGCTGTCCGAGACGGCGCAGCGCGCGATACTCGCGATCGATAGCGTCGAGAACCGATTTTTCGGCACGGCTTTCGCGCCTGCGTTCGGCCCACTCGAAAATGAAGATCAAAAAAGCGAACAGAATGGCTGATCCAAAAACGAGGTCGCCTAAATCAGTTACAACGGTCCGCACGCGTAACTATTAAACACCAAATCGCGCGGGTCGGAAACAGCGATGTTCAGGCAATCGCGGCGGCGACGGCGCGCCTATCGCCGAGCAGAGTCTGCAGCTTCCAAAGCGAATCGTTGATTTTTGCGCAGGATTCAGCAACAGCCGGCAGTTTGCCAATCTTTAACTTCGAAGTAAAAGTCAACACGTCAACAACATTTTCAACCGGGATTGCATCCTGTTCCCTCAGAGCCTCCATGGCCTCCTGAGGTCGATCAGCCACTGCCTCAACAAGCAAGGCGAGATTGTCTTGCAGGCACCAGAAGCGATCGAGGACTTCCGCCACATCACTCCTGGAAGTAAAGGTGCTTCTGACGTCCGATATGGCCTCCCTCACGGCAGCGCACAGAGCTTTTGCTTTGACCAATTCCGTCATCGGCACCTCGGTTATCGTTTGCTTAGATTCAGAACAACACGTATCTGTGTTCATTTAAATGTCAAGTTTCCTCGGGTTTCGGCGCGGCTGAACCATCTTTTTTAGCTCGCGCAAGACAACGAACACTTCTTCACTGTTGCGGAAGGGATTTAGACCTGTCCACACATTCCATAACATCTTCGCCGCTAAAGTCAGCAACGTGTTCGGGGCTGAATCCAGGTGATATCGTGCATCGACCACACGAGCCCCGCCCCACTCTTTTATTGGTGTCAGCCATGAGAATGAAAGTCAATGCCCGGTTCTTACAAAACTCTTTATGGCTCTCAACGGAGTCCAACCTGGAGTGTTATCTTTCGGATACAAGTAGAAAACCAGTGATCGTCAACCGACGTCTCTCAAACTCAATTCAGCGACGCGCGGAAGCCTCATTGAATAAGATGCCACGACCGCGACGTAAGTAGCCAATCGCGACAGAAAGTACGAAATCATTTCTCGTTTTATAAAGTCAAAGGAAAACGGGAGCACGCATACATATGGCTGACACCGGTGTATCGAGTGTTTTGAATGATCTGATTCAGACCGCGAAAGACGGCGAGGAAGGGTTCCGGCACGCCGCTCAGGAGGCGAGCGATACGTCATTGAAACAGCTTTTCGCGAAATACGCATCGCAGCGCAACGAATTTGTTCAGGAACTCCAGCGGCTTGTGCAGTCCACCGGAGGTAAGCCTGCGCATTCCGGTCACATTTCGGCAACTCTTCATCGCGGATGGATGACCCTTAAAGACAAGATCAGTAAGCCTAATGACAGGGCTCTCATTGAGGAATGCGAGCGCGGCGAAGACGCAGCAAAACGGAACTACGAAGAAGCAATCAACAAGAGTTTGCCACCAGAACTCAAAACGATTGTCGAGCGCCAATATGCGGGTGTTCAAGAGGCGCACGGCATCATTCGCAATCTCAAATACTCCGGGCGGACGTCGGTGGCGACAACTTAGGCCAGCGGTAGACTGAGAATCGCTTCACAACCAGGCCCGCTCGCGGCATTGCGCAGGTCCAGCGAGCCTCCGTGTGCTTCCGCAATCTGCCGGCTCAAAACCAGACCGATGCCGGACCCTCCGCGTTTCGTTGTGAAAAATGGGACGAACAGGTTACCCGTGTTGGACAAGCCCGGACCTTCGTCCCGCACCGTGATTTCGGCGCTGTCCTGAGCGTGAGTATGACGCACAAACACGCGGCCGCCAGTTTCGAGCGACGCGTCAACGGCGTTTCTGATCAAGTTGATCAGAACCTGTTCCAACTGATCGGGATCGCCCTGAATCGTCGTAGACGGACACTCCTCAAAGAACACCTGCATGCGAGTTTCAAGAACCGTCACTCGACGTAACAGTGCGTTCACTTCAATCCGCTCCAGACGGGGCGCAGGCAATTTGGCAAGCCTGGCATAGGAGCTCATGAACCGGCTTAAAGACTCCGACCTGCCTGCAATCACTGTGAGCCCCCGCGACATATCTTCGACCCAGTCTTCCGGAAGCGGATTCATCTCCAAAAGAAAATTCAGGCTTTGAGCAATCGATTTGATGGGGGCCAGCGAATTGTTCAACTCATGTCCGAGCACGCGGACCAATCGCTGCCATGCCTGCAGTTCCTGCTCGCGTAGTGGTCGCGTCAGATCGCTCACAACAATTAGCTGGTGCGGCAGACCACCCTCGCGAAATTGGCTCCGTCTGATACCCCAACGCCCTGTAGCTCCGGAGAATGCACGTTGAACGGTTCGCTCGGGTTCTCCGGATAGATATTCCGCCAAACCAAGAGAAGTTGCGTCCCGCCCGAGCAACCGCTCTGCCGGCCGCGCAAGGAGTCGTTCACCGGCACGATTAACCAGCCGTAGAGCATGCTGGGGATCGAATGCGAATACAGCGACATCGATCTCCTCCATCACCTTACGCAGAAGAGCGGTTGCCTCGAGAGCGCCGAGCCGCTGGCCTTGCAGCGTGGCAGCCATGGCATTGACCTGCTGCATCACTTCGCCCAACGGGTCGCGCGGATTTTCGCTACGGCCACGAATCGAGTAGTCTCCTTCCCGCATTGCTTCCAGCAGGTTTGATACCGTTCGCAGCGAACCGACCACTCGTGCCCGTGCGGCAAAGGCGAATCCCAACCAGCAGAGAACGATCAGGGAATCGAACGTCCATTGCACGCGGGCCGAATGGTTATCCCATGCAAGAAGAATGATGCACAGAAGCACCGAGGGAAGACCGGCGCCGAGTGCAAGCAGCAGGATTCTAGCGTCGTGACTTAAGCGCGATGCTCGCCTGGGATTTTCCACACACTCGCCGCCCGTGTCCTGTTATAGCCCGAAGCGTTGCAAGCGACGATAGAGCGCGCTGCGGCTTAGCCCTAGTGCGCTGGCGGCATGGCTGACATTACCATTGAAGCGCGCGAGAGCTTTCCTGATCAAAAACTCTTCCACTTCTTCCAGGCTCATTTCTTCCATTTTGCGCGGCAGACCGGCCGCCGGTCGTAGAGCGAGATCTCCTGCTTTAATGAGGTGATTCTGCGACATCAGAATGGCGCGTTCCACTACATGGTTCAGTTCACGAACATTCCCTTGCCACGAATGCTGGTGCATTGCGGCTAACGCGCTTTGATCGAAACCTGCAATATTCTTTCGATACCGTCGTGCGTGCACGCCCAGAAAGTGGTTGGCCAGCGGCGGGATGTCTTCTTTGCGTTCGCGCAGAGCAGGCAAATGAATCTCAATGGTGTTCAGGCGAAACAGCAAGTCTTGCCGGAACCGGCAGGCTTCCACCTCTTCGCCAAGGTTGGCGTTGGTGGCGGAGATCACCCGTACATCGACGCGCTTTGTCTTAGATGAGCCTACGCGTTCCATTTCTCCCATTTCCAGGACGCGCAGCAGCTTCGCCTGCAGATTGAGCGGAACGTTTGCAATCTCATCAAGGAAAAGCGTACCGGTATCGGCGAGTTCAAACCGCCCGACTCGATCCATTTTGGCATCGGTGAAGGCGCCCTTCACGTGCCCGAATAATTCACTCTCGAAAACGCCTTCAGCCAGGCCGCCCGCATTGACTGTTACCATCGGCTTGCTTGCGCGGGCGGAAATCGCATGTAACGTGCGCGCAATCACTTCCTTGCCTGTCCCGGGCTCACCGGTAATGAGGACGTTTGCGTCTGAAGGACCGACTCTTGCAATCAGGTCCAAAACCGGCCTCATCGCGGGAGATTCGGCGATCATCGTC
>JAFAUR010000149.1 GCA_019243205.1 Acidobacteriaceae bacterium
TGTTGCGCGGGAGGATGTGCTTCTGTTGGTGGCCAGCGTTTTAGCTTGCTGAAGAATATAGTCGGCTACGCGTTTACCTCGTAGGCGGACAACCGGTTCACCGGCAAGACACACCTCGCCTTCTCCGAAGCGAACGGCGTGAAATAGCTCCAATGCAGAGGGCGAAAAAAGCAGTCCTGTCGACTTACTAGCCCGATGATGAGTGCGAACGGCTGAGGTTATCGCAGAGGGCTGTTGAACTTACTCGGCCCTTATCTCTTCACACTACGCGCCCATCGAGCGATTGCAGCTCTTGTAGATGTCCGCCATTAGCTTCATGTCCCGCAATCCTTCTTCGCCGTTGCTCTTGGGTTCCTTGTTTTCGAAAACGCAACTAGCGAAATAGTCGGCTTCACGTACGAACTGGGCCGGGTCCTTCTCCTGGTTCGGCTCATCGATCTCTGGCTGTCCTTTGATTTGCGCTTTCAAATGAAGCCCCTGATACGCAAACGCCGGCTCGACATGAAGGATGCCTTGCGACCCATGCACACGATAGTAACCGTTCATATTTGCGCCGTACGTCGTGTTGCAGCTTGCCACAACGCCCGATGGGAAGCGCATCGTCCATCCGACGTTTTCTTCCACTTCACTGAACCGTCCATCCCTGTCGATGACAGAGCAGAATCCCTCGACGTGACTCGGTTCCTCACCTGTCAGATATCTGCACGCATTCAGAGAATAGATACCGACATCCATCAACGGACCGCCCCCGGCCAGTTTGCGATTGAGCCGCCACTCGCCCGCCTTCTCGACGAATCCGTTTGCACTCTCGATCGCTTGGATCGTGCCCAGACTTCCGTCCCGGATCAACTGGATCGCTCGTAGATTTGTCGGTTCATACTGGCATCGATACGCGATCATCAGTTTCTTCCCAGCCGCTTTACATGCCGCGATCATGGCCTCGCTATCCTTCACGGAGGTCGCCATCGGCTTTTCACATAAAACATGCTTGCCTGCGTTTGCCGCGCGAATCGTGTATTCGGCATGCATGCTGTTCGGCAGAGCGATGTATACCGCGTCGATGTCTTTGTTGTCCGCTATGTCGTTATAGTTTTGGTAGCTGTAGATGTTCTTCGACGGAACACCATATTCTTGCGCCGTCTTCTCGGCTTTATCACGATGCCCGCTTACTAGGGCGACCACTTGCGACGCTTTAGCTGTTTTGCAAGCCGGCATGAAGTGCTGCAAAGAGATGCGGCCCAGCCCGACGATGCAATAGCCCAACTTCCTGCCGGACGCTTGCACCGCGGGTTCTTGTGCCTTCGCGAGTGAGTAAGCTGCCGTCGATGAGAGTGCGAGGGATCTTCCAAAGTAGCGTCGCGTGATCTTCATAAATTTGCGGACCTGATTAGCTGCCTTTCTTTCGTTGCCAGAGAAATGCGCCAATACCCAGCACGCCCGCCGCGAAAGCCAGCGGGGCGCGGCGCAGGTTGGCCCAACTCTGCAAGCTAAAGTTTACTGCCTGGTCGGTGAAAACTCCGTGGGCGGCGTAATCTCCCGGTACGGTATGAAACAGATTGTCCGGACGGTCAGGTGTTACAGGCTTGTTGGTCTGTTGAGAGTCGAATCCGTTCCTCCCCAGATACCGGTCCGCAAATCCCGGAACCAGGTCTTGTCCATAGATTGCTTTCACCGTAGGGAAACCGACGAATACTTCACGCCGGTGATGATGGGCGGCATGATGGATTGCCCGCGCTGCCACCTCGGGCTCAAAAATGGGAGGAACCGGTTGCGGATGTCGCGGCAACCGCGTGCGGCACCAACTGAATTGTGGCGTATTCATCGCCGGAAGATGAACGACCGTGATCCGAACTTTACTTTTGGCATGAATCAATTCACACCGGAGCGAATCCGTAAAGCCCACAATCGCGTGCTTCGCGCCGCAATAAGGAGCCTGCAGCGGAATGGACCGATAAGCCAAAGCTGAACCGACTTGTAGGATGGTTCCCGAGTCCCTTGCCAGCATCCTCTGAAGCGCGGCTTGAGTGCCATAAACGCATCCGAGGTAGGTCACTTCCGTGGCACGCTTGAACTCCTCCGGCTCGATCTCCGCGAGTGGCGCGAAGATCGTGGTCATTGCGTTATTGATCCAAATATCTATCGGACCGAGTTCGCGCTCCACTCGCTCCGCTGCATCGAACACGGCTGCGTGATCGGCAACATCGAGCGGCAACACCAACGCTCTGCCACCAGCCTCTTCGATTTCTCGTCTCGCCGTTTCAAGCCTGTCCTCGTCCCGCGCGATCAGACCGACGTGCGCTTTATGGCGCCCAAATTCGCGCGCCACCGCTCGCCCCACGCCCGCACTCGCTCCCGTGACTACTGCGACTTCCGCTCTTTCGCGAGATGACATTTGTCCCCCGTCGGGAGGATGCGATCAGCGCAGGACTGTTACCTTTTGCTTGATGCGAGAGCCACTCAGCGAGCGACTTCATCTGGCTTCGGCACGTGGCGAGGACTGTTGACGCGCGTTTCTTTCCATAGTCGCTGGGCGGGCAACGCAAAAACCGCCAGAGCGCACAGCGCCGCTGCAACCAGCACCACGAATGTGCGCAATACCCCGGTCACTCGCTTCAATGGATTCGTTTCCCATACGAATCGATCGCATGCAGCCAGACAGTAGAAAACAGCTTGGCCGCCGATCGCGACCGTTCGTAACGGCTTGGGCAACCAGAAGCTGGTAACTGCAATCGTGACGAGGGCGAACGGAAGCAGCAGGCGCCCGATCTTGTGAGATACCCAGTGGGTACACCGTCGGTTTCCGGGCCACAGGAGGTTCGGGAACGAAAACGTGATTTGATATACGCCCGCTTGCGTACGGACTTTGCGCCAAAACTCCGAGTGCAGGGACGTAGGAAGGTCGTACGCCCTAGCCTGGTCATCGAAGTATATGCGATATCCCTTCGAGACAACGGAGAAAGGGACATACACGTCATCCAGCAGAGTATTGGCAGGCATAGGGTCCGCCAACTCGCGGCGGATCGCATAGATGGAACCCGTTGCACCTAACATTGCATCAATCCGGTTCAGATTCTTGCGAATCCATTTCTCATACCGCCAGTAGAGGCCGGTATTGAACTCTTCTTTGCTCAGCCCTTCCTGGATAACCAGTTCGCCCGTGACCACGCCGACCTGTGGATCGGCAAAGCACGAAGCGAGATGCGACAGCGCCTCCCGGTCGAATCGCTGGCGTACATCGGTCAAAACGATGATCTCGCTTGAAGCCAGTTCGATTCCCCGGTTTACGGCAGTCGCCTTACCGCCCGGCGGCAATGCGATTAAGCTGACTCGCGCATCAGGGTAACGCGCCACCAGTTCGTTCGTTCCGTCCGTCGATCCGTCCGAAACGACGAGAACGCGTATCAGTTCTGGCGGATAATCCGATTCCAGCAGCGAATCGAGTTTCGATTCAATCCAGCGCGCACCGTTTCGCACCGGAATCACAATCGATAGGCTTCGTGGAATGTACGCACGGCGAACAGACCGCGGCGCTAGCCGAGCGTACAGGGCGAGCAGCACCGGATACCCGAACAGGACGTACAGGATCAGCCCAGAGCTAAATACAAAGAGATCGACGGCCAGGTTCATCGTGGCCGCATTTCCAGACCACGGACGCAATCAGCTCCTGAAATCATTGAAGGAGATTCCTTCCAACTCCATCATTAAGTCCAAAGGCCGGTGCGCACTGCTGACACCCATCCGGGGAACATCGAAAACATCCGTGCTTTCGCGAACGAATCCTCCGTAGGCCGAGAACAGCGCCTCGAAGCCGGCATCACGAACCAGTTGCCGAACGTCTTCTCTGATGTTCTCTTTCCTTCCGAATGGAAATGAGAAAAGCGTGACGGGCCGCCCCATTACCGTCTCCAGTTGTTTGCGGCTATAGAAAACTTCGTGTTCGGCCTCAAGCAAGCTTACTTTGCCGAGATCGGCATGATTCACCGTATGGGCCGCCACGCTTACCCCGCGCGTGGGAAGCAATCGCACTTCTTCGGCTTTCATGTTCTCGTACCGGAACGGATATTGGTCCTCGTCATGCTTGAAGGCTCGATCAGTCCCCATAAAACCGGAGGAGATAAAAGCAGTCCCGGGTATTCCGGCGGCTTGAAGCAACTGAGCTGCGGCCGAATACACATCCCGATAGCAATCATCAAAGTGAATGATTACCGTATCCGGTGGAATCGGCTCGCGTTTGCGGATGCGCCCAGCCAACCACTCCGACGAACGTACAGAGTACCGATGCTTCAGCAAGATGACATGTTCCGCAAAGGCGCGCGTGCTAGTCGTCAGAGGATCAACTGAGAAATCGTTGACTCGATGATAGAGAATGATGGCCGCGCGCGAACTTCTCCTCATACGGCGAATCGCTCGGACCAGTGAGTAAATCCCGCTGTAATACAGTCCCAAGTAGATACCCGTTTTCAAGATGTTCTTCGCTGGATTTTGAAGACGGACTGCTCCCGGATTGCGGCGCGCCAATTCAAGTCTTTGCGCCCGCGTCGGACGGGTCTTCGGTCGTAAGGTGCTAGCGCTCTGCGGAACCCTCCGTGCCGTGCCGCCGTGCAGGTCCCTGACCGCTCTTGCCAATACTCGAGATCCTTCCAGATCCAGCTTTTTCCGTAAGGACAATTCGGTTTCGTGCGGATGAATCGGGATTTCGGATGTCGCGATGATGTCTCCCGTATCGAGTCCGTCGTCCACGAAATGAACGGTGATTCCAGCCGACTGCGCACCTTCGAACAATTCCCAGAAAGCTGGGGGCATGCCGCGGTATTCAGGCACTTTGCCCTTGTGCAGATTGAGGCAGCCCAGGCGGGGGATGGAAAAGGTACTTCTCTTAAGCACTCGCGTGCCAAGCACTAACCCCAGATCGGCTCGGCAACGACCCAAGGAGTCGGCTGCCTCCGAGCTGTTCAGATTTCCTGCCTCGATGAGCGGACAGCCAATTCGTGCTGCAAGCTCACGGAGCGAAAAGGCTTTCTCCGAGAATGCGGTACGCAGTATTTGTTCGACCTCTGCTTGAGGGATTAATCGTGCCGCGATGCTATCGAGGGCTGCGCTAACTGCATTCAGCGCCCGGTGCACGGCATAGCTGAATCCCTCGCGACCGATGTTCTTCCGCAGGCTTCGAAACCGGCGTCTGATTGGTAGTGAAGCGGTGTCGAGGAGTATGCCCGTAACGATGACGCAATCAAGCGCGCTGACTGACCCGATCGTGTCCCGAATCGCTTCCGAATCAGAGCCGACCAGGAACGCGATTCGTAAGGGCTGGATTTTGGGGTCCATGCTCAAGAATGCTTATCGTCCCTTTTCATGGTAAATAGCAATGTATTTGTGCCTCGGCATACAAACGAAACAGCTAGATCGGCCGGATGCAGCCGATATGCTCATCATATGGGTTAAGGCCGCCTGCACCAGGCCGCTATGGCCCTGAATTTGCGAGTTTTAATGTGCACCGAGGGGGAGAGACAACCGCCATTCACTGAACTACCATAGTGGTAGCCGGACTCGTCCGAAATCATGTCATCTACTCCCGAAAACGGACAGCACGGTGTCACCGGTTTGTCCGGACCCGAACCGGAAAGCACGCGACGAAGGACCTGGGATCCGAAACGCGCGCTCGGCTTTGATCTCCCTGAATCGCCAATCCCGCCCGATCGCAATCC
Source organism: Acidobacteriaceae bacterium (assembly GCA_019243205.1). Taxonomy (GTDB): domain Bacteria; phylum Acidobacteriota; class Terriglobia; order Bryobacterales; family Bryobacteraceae; genus Bog-105. The sequence continues at coordinate 5,706 of JAFAUR010000149.1, forward strand.
GGCTCGGCCTAAAGTCCGTCGCGCGCCTCCCCGGAAAGCCCCGGTTGTGCAAAAACAGGCGGCTAACACTGACCGGCCGCCAACTGCTCCCGGCCGCATAAAGGAATTCGTCGCGAGCGAGGTCGTTCCCGTCAGCGGACTGACACTCAAGGTTTTCACTCTGTTCCTGTTCCTTAGATTCAGCCTTCTGCACGAGTTCCTCAGCATCAAACTGCACGCGAACTTATACATTTTGCTACTGGTGGGAGCGATTGCATATCTGACGGCACTGCCGCGAGCCGACGTCTGGCGGCCCGTAAAAGACGTGAAAATCATGCGGGCCTGGTTCATCATGTCTGGTTTTATGCTGGCTGGCATCCCATTCAGCTTCTGGCCCGGCGGCTCCTATGGTGTGGTTATTCCTTTCATAAAGGACAACGTGCTCTGTATCCCACTTATCGCGGGGTTATTCGGAACCTGGGCACTGGCTCGAAGAATTTTTCTGGTGATCGCTTCTGCAGCCACTATCGTAGTCGTCTTGAGCTGCCTTTACCCCAGCGATGTCGGCGGGCGTATGGGTGTCATTTGGAATGGCAGCGTATCGAATCCGAACGATATCGCCGGACACCTCATTTTTCTGATTCCGTTCTTGTTTTTCGCCGGATTTTCAAATCATGTGAACGCCATTCTACGGCCGGTGTATCTCGCTTGTGTTCCGTTGGCCATGTTTCTGGTACTTAAGACCGGATCGCGTGGTGCTTTTATTGGTTTCATCGCATTTTTCGTGTTTCTCTTTCTGACTGGCAATTCGAAGATTCGGATCGGATTCGTCCTTGCTGCCCCCCTGTTGATTGCCGGACTCCTCACTTTCCTTCCGAAAAGCTCTTTA
>JAFAUR010000220.1 GCA_019243205.1 Acidobacteriaceae bacterium
GTCACAGGCAAGGACGGTCCGATGAAGGGCAAACGGATGAACCTCGACGAAACTGCCCTGTACACGGTTAAGGACGGCAAGATAACTGAGGAGCAGTTCTTCTATCACATGGGCGGTTAAGCTCGCGAAATCGCCGTCGTGACGGCAATCTGATCTCGACGATCCAACCAATTGGACGATGATCAGACACTTACGTACGACGGCTGATCGTGGGAAGCCTGCTGGGACTCCCAGCGCTGACAGGCTGCGATCACGGCGAGTACTATGCGGGCGTGACCTATGGCCCGCCTGCTCCGCTGCTTGAAACGCTGTATGGAGTTGTGGCGGGGGCGGGCTACTACTGGACGCCAGACCCGCGAAAAGCTAGGTCCTCCTGGGAGCGATCTTCTGCCGTATGCCGATTCCGGGCGTCGCAATACGGAACCCCACTCGCTCCATCGCGGAAAGCACGTACTCGTTCTTCATGAACCAGCGCCAGACGTTGCCCGTCAGGCAATTCTCCGCACTCAAGACCGATATGCCGGTGTTGATGCCCACGACATCCTGGTTCACCCAGAGCTTCTGGTCTTTCCAATTCGGGTTGAAAGCATCGGTAAAGCCGTAGCGGCCGAAAATCCGCTCGCCATAAACGTTGTACATCTGACGCAGAACCGGCAGGCAGATCTCATGCGCGAACATCAGTGAGCCTGCGGCAGCACAAGGAACAAGGGTTCCATTGATTGGTCCTGCGAACGGCGGTCCGCCCCAGACCACATATCCAGCAGGGCTGTCCGAGACGGTAATGCCCCACATATCCGGCCCGTAGTCCCCGTATCTCGATTGCAATCCGATGCAGAAGTCCCGATGAGCGTAAGTGGCGATCTGCGAATTCCGAAAATAGTTCAGATAAGACGGGTCGCCGTCCTGCTGATGGCGGAAGTCAACCCAGGCGTGCGAGTACTGATGAGTAAACAACGGGCCGCCGCTTACAAAGGTCCAGTCGTCATAGTGGACTTCAGGCCGGAGCCACGCGTACCAGCTTTCGACCGGAATTCGATGCCGGTGAGAACCGATTGCCAGCAAATAGAGCACGGATGCTTCGCTGTACGCGCTCCAACGCGAATGTAAGAAACCGGATCCAGGCCGTGCGCCGTGTGACAGCAGGCGTGGATCTCCAGCCAGCATCCAGGTGAAATCCACGCGATCGACAATCTGGCGGGCCAGACCACCGATCTCACGGTCATTCGCGAAATAGCCGGCCGCTGTCAACACTCCGCAAACCAACAGAGCCGTATCGATGCTCGAGATTTCGGAGTTCAGCCGCCGCGCGCCGGTTCGTGCATCCATGAAATGATAGAACCAACCATGATCATGGAAGGCCCGGCTCCAAAAAAACCGGAGCGTCGTTATCACGCGCTGCCGAACTTGCTCTCTCGGTAGCCAACCCCGGCTGGCAGCGATACATAATGCGGAGAGCCCGAAACCGGTAGCGGCAATGCTGCCGACGTCACTGCCGGAGCCTGATCCGTCGTTATGGGCGCGATCCATGACGATCCCGGTATGCGGGTCAGCTTGTTCCCAGAAATAACGGATGCCGTGTCGCTCCATGTCTTCCAGAAACTGGCGTTCATCTGGCTTTAACGGGACCGTGACATCCGGCGGCGTGGCAGCAACGGCCTTGCTGCCCAACAGAGCAGCCCCGGCGGCTGCCACGATGAAATCGCGGCGCGAGAACCCGGACGTCTTGCTTTCCACGGCCATTTGAACGTAAGTGCACCTATCGGAAGAATTTCTCTAGCATCTTCGATGCCGCGGGAAAGTACCGGGTTGCGGCAAGCCTCTTATAGATCTGCCCCCTGCTCTTTCTTCATCTTAAGGTTTTTCGCCTCGATGTCGGGCGCACTGAGTTCCAGGACCCTAAACGCAACCGGCGCACGAAACTGCGCATCCCTGTCAGGTCGCGTTGCCGTTTCCGTGCGTTGGCGCAAGCGGAGTTCAGCCGCGACTGCGATAGTCAAAGAACGACGCCAATGTCCGTAAGCCAGACATCCCTCCTCGCATGGAGATCGAAGCGTCTTCAGTGTCAGACAACGGATCGGCATTGATCCGCAATATTCCGAGCAGATTTTTGCTCTTCTCAACCGACTTCATATAGAACAGAAGAGCGGTTTGGGTATGGCATTGGCTCTATTTATAGGAGGATCATTGAACAGCACAGCGGCGCGTCTGGATCGAGTATTCCGTGGCCCAGAACGCCCCATTTTTTCTTACACTGACGCCTGGGCGCCCCTTCCGCGGTGGGTTCGAGATCGTCCAAATACATAATGGTTAATCGTACGGACCGCATCCGGGTTCTCGTGATCGAAGACAATCCGGCAGATCTGATGCTTATCGAAGAGGCCCTGCGCGAGCACAAGGTCGACGCAGAGGTCGAGGTACTCAGTGACGGAGAAGTCGCTTATCAATACTGGGACCGGTTCTCGGATGGAAACTCCTCGCTGCGGCCGGACGTTGTGTTACTGGATCTGAACCTCCCCAAGCGAACCGGCTTAGAGGTCCTGCGTCGTATGCGAGAGAGTCCCGAATATAAAGACCTGCGTGTCATCATCGTGAGTTCCTCGGGCAACCCACGCGATGTCGCGGAAGCTGAAGGTCTCGGCATTTACCGCTATTTCCGGAAGCCAACGCGGCTGGACCAATTCCTGGAACTCGGGCGCATCGTCAAGAACCTACATCCAGCCCCCGCGAAGGCTTAATCCGTGGCTCTTAGTTTTGTTTCTTGATGATGCTGATCGCGCCGTTGCGCTCCAGGACGGCGTACTTGATCTCACTCAGATTGCGCACGCCTTTCGTACGTGCAGACGCCATGACGTCATCGTCCTGGATATGAGCATTCCGCATCGCCTCCATCTGCCATTCGCCGTTCTGCAGTAAGACCAGCGGAGTGCCGTCGATAATCGCACCTAGCCTTGGGAAGCGCATCTTCCAGCAAGACATCAGCCGGTGCAACAACCCGACGGTCATGACCGCTCCGACCGTATTTGTCACCGAGTGGTCATCACCCATGGTAGCCAGAATGATGATTCCCCCCATTAGGAAGACGATGACGAACTCGAAAGGTGTAATCTGCGCACCCGGCCGCCTCCTAAGCACACGGATGGTCAGCAGAAGATAGAAATATCCGATGAAAGAATGAACAATCGTATACATTTCTTCAGGGCATTACCAAAATCTTCAAACTAGCTTCATCGTGCCCCGGCACATGTAGCCTCAGGTTGGCCAAACCGGCATGCGAAGGCTGTAAGGCGAACTCTGCTGAGGCCGGAATGGCCGTTGCCGGAAATTTATACAGGATTCCGCCCTGCCCGAGGATGGACTCACTTGGTTGTGGAACCACCCGCTGCGCACCCAGAGCTTTGACCAGGTCTTCACTCACCCAGAGTTGCACCTGCCCGTTCTGGATAACGGATTGCCCGAAATGTACGGTCAACACCGACGGAGTGCCAAAGCGTTCCACGCGGTCGTAACCGATATTCATGGAGTTGTCGCTCGTCTGCCGATGCGCTTTGGCCATGTACCCGCGACCGAAGAAGCCGAGCAGGTCGAGCACGATAAGAATTGTGAAAAAGATCCAGAGCCCGAACTCGAAGCGCCACCACTTACGCTGAAAATCCAGATCAGCGCCGATCGCCAGCTCGTCATTTACTTTTCCTACGGTGTCTTCAACAGGTTTAGTTTTTGCGTATGCCATGGAATCCACTCCCGACTCGCCTACTGCGAAACCGGAACGATGCTAATCTCTCCGTTCCTCTCCAGGACCGCGTAATCGATCTGATCGAGACGCTCCAACCCCTGATCTCGCGCCATCGCCATCACGTCATCCTGAGTGATGCGCATGCGCCGCATGGTTTCCGCGTGCCACTCGCCACGCCCGAGCAAAAGTAAAGGCGTGCCATCGATGATTTTTCCGATGAACGGAAAACGTGGCTTCAACCACGCAATCAAGCTGTGCATGAATGCCACCGACGTAATTTGGCAGAGAGCATTGGTAACAGATCGGTCATCGCCGACCATCGAGGTCAACGTGACGCCGCCCATGAAAAATACGAGTAGGAACTCAAACGGGGTAATCTGCTTACCCGGACGTCTGCCCACCGTTCTGACGACCAGCACTAAAAGGCAGTATCCAAAGATGGCTCTGATAACTCCGCTCACAGAGACACTCCCGGGGCGCCGTGCCCACGTATGTTGGACACGGATTTCTCCCGCGCGTTTTACTCGTAGTGAAACGGGCTTATTTCTTCGAAATCAGATGGTCACGTCAACTCTAGTTGTTTGGCGCGCTGCCAAAGCTCTTCCATCTGATCGAGTGAGGCTTCGGGCCCGGCTTCCCGTTCTACAAACGCGAACCGTCTGCGAAAACGTCCGTTCGTTTCCCGCAAAGCCTGTTCCGGATCTACCTTCAAAAAGCGAGCGATGTTTACAAGCGTGAAAAGAAGATCTCCGATTTCGTGCCGGACATGCGAGTTATCGCCCGTCTGCCTCGCTTCGGCAAGTTCTGCCACTTCCTCCCGCAGCTTCGCAATCACGCCGTCGATTTCGGGCCACTCGAAGCCGAAATCGGCGGCCTTCTTGCTGATCTTCTCTGCTTCCATCAGGGCGGGCAGGCTGCGCGGAACATCATCCAGACTCGAGCGTCGCGAACGGCTTGCCGCGGCCTCCGCCTTCTCCTGCTCCTTGATCGCATTCCAGTGAACCTTAACGTCTTCCGCGGTTTCGGCTTTGGCATCCGCAAAAACGTGCGGGTGACGCCTCACCAACTTTTCATTGATGGCCTGCAAAGAGTCTGCAATATCGAAAAAGCCCTGTTCGCGCGCCATCTCGGCGAAGAAAACAGGCTGCAGCAGCAGGTCTCCGAGTTCCGCCCTCAGTCCCGGCCAGTCTTCCAGATCGATCGCGTCCATCACCTCATAGGCTTCTTCCAACAGATAGGACTTGATCGTCTCGAACGTCTGCTTCCGGTCCCAGGGACAGCCGCCCGGGGCACGCAACCGCGTCATCACCCGGACCAATTCAGCAAATCTCCTGCCCGCCTCTTCCGATCGATCTTCCACCGGTTCTCCTTACCCGACTATAGTCATCTGACGCCTTTTCCCGGACGAGCCGGTCTGACAAAATAGACTTGACGAAAACGTATGGCGGACAGCACTGATATTCCCATCCCACCGGCAAGCTTCGCATTTCTCGTTGAATCGGTGTTGATGCAGGCCCAAATGCATTTGGGGCTTCTGAATTTTGGTGACGAGAAGGAAAAGAACGAGCCCAACCTGCCGCTTGCTCGGCATTCCATCGATCTCCTCGGCATGCTTCAGGAAAAGACCCGTAACAATCTGACGGTCGAGGAGCAGCGCCTTCTGGAAAACGGCCTGACGGAACTACGGTTCCGCTACGTCCAGGTCGCCGATGAATCCAAAAAGCGCGCCGAACCCGCGGCGTCGGAACCAAACAAAGAAGAAGACGATCGTCCGCTGATCATCACCGCTGACGGCGGCAAGGGAACCAAAACCGAGTAGATGCTCGAACAGTTCGAGCACGCCTCGATCCTCGTGCTCGGGTCAGGAACCAGCGTCGGCGTTCCCATGATCGGCTGTCGCTGCAAAGTTTGCCTATCAGAAGATCCACACGACAAGCGCCTGCGCCCGTCTATCCTTCTTCGGTTCGGCAAGACCAATATCCTGATCGATACAACACCGGATTTCCGTTATCAGGCGTTGCGTTTCGGCATTGACCGCATCGATGCCATTCTGTACACGCACGCTCACGCCGATCACATCCTTGGTCTCGACGACGTTCGGCCGTTCAATTTCCTGCAGCGAGGCGAAATCCCGATTTTCGCTTCGCCGGAAACTTGGGCAGCCATCGAGCGTACGTTCAGCTATGTGTTCGATTCCGGTCCCAGCGAGTCCAGCCGTCCGCGGTTGATTCCTCACTTATTCAATGACAAGCCGTTCCCTGTCGCGGGAATCGAGATCGTCCCCATCCGTGTCTCTCACGGGAAAGGAACGGTTCATGGGTTCCGCTTCGGCGACTGCGCCTACCTCACCGACCATAGCGACATCCCCGAACAGAGTCTGGAACGGCTGACAGGGCTCGACGTGCTTTTTCTCGACGCTTTGCGGCACAATCCTCACCCGACTCACTCGACCGTTGAAGAATCTTTGAAAACCGTCACGCTTCTGAAGCCCCGACGCGCCTACTTCACCCATATTTCGCATGACCTGATGCACGCGCGGCTCGAAGCGGCTCTACCTGAAAACGTCCACATGGCTTACGACGGTCTCGAAATCCCGATCGGCCACTGCGATCGCCTATGACGGAAGCTTCCTGCGCGCTTGCGATCGGCAACTTCGACGGCGTACATCTCGGCCATCAGAAGTTGCTTGCCGATACCGTTTCGTACGCCCGCAATCACAATCTGGTTCCTGCCACTCTGACCTTTTACCCTCATCCCACGGTTGTTGTTGCGCCGGATCGAGTTCCTCTTTTGCTCTGCTCGCTTGAAGAGAGAATTCGGCTGATCAAAGCCACCGGCATCCAGCAGGTATTCGTCATTCCTTTTACAGCCGAACTGGCCGCACTGACGCCACGAGAATTCGTCCGCGATTTCCTCGTGGAACGCTTCTGTGCGCGAGCCTTGTTCGTCGGAGACAATTTTCGCTTCGGCGTAAAGAAGGCCGGCACGACCGAAACGCTCCGCGAACTCGCTCCCGAATTCGGCTTTGAGCCTCGCTTTCTTGCTCCAGTCACGTTCCGCGGTGAAGTCGTTTCCAGCTCCGCCATTCGATCTCATATCGCGAACGGACAAATCTACCGGGCGAATCGTCTTCTGGGCCGGGTGTTCTCCGTATCCGGGAAAGTCGTCACGGGTCACGGCATCGGCTCCCGCCAGACCGTCCCTACTCTCAACCTGGATCCAGAGCCCGAACGCATCATTCCCCGTGGCGTATACGTCAGCGAAATTTTGGAATTGCCGAATGGTCGCCGCTGGGAATCCATCACCAATGCCGGCACGCGCCCCACGTTCAACGGCAAAGAACTAACCGTCGAGACTTTTCTCCTGAGCCCCTTTGAAGAGCCCGCGCCATCCGAAATCGAGGTCCGCTTCCACCATTTCATTCGGCCCGAACGCCACTTCCCTGATTCGCAATCGCTGAAGTCGCAGATCTTCAAAGACATCGCTCGCGCGCGCTCTTACTGGCGTCATTTGAGGGCTTTGGCGACCCGCATCCCTTCGATATACTGAATTCGGTTCGCCACCTCTAAAGTACGGAGCACACCACATATGCAGCTTTCCGAAGGCAAAATCAAACACCTGAACGCCTTATCGAATGACCGCGGCATCATCGCTGCCGCTGCTATGGACCAGCGCGGAAGTCTTCGCAAAAGCATCGCCTCCGCTAAAGGCGTAGGCCAAGATCAAATTACGGATGACATGATGTCCGAATTCAAGGTTGCAGTTTGTAAGGCGCTGACTCCTCACGCCAGCGCCATCCTGCTTGATCCTGAATTCGGGCTTCCCGCCGCCCGCGCCCGGGCCAAGAACGCAGGCCTGCTGCTTGCTTATGAAGAAAGCGGCTATGACAACACCAAACCTGGCCGTCTTCCCGACCTGCTACCTCATGAATCGGTAAAGCGCATCAAAGATCAGGGCGCGGATGCCGTAAAGATTCTTCTCTACTACTCGCCTTACGACACGGAAGACGTCAACGATATCAAGCACGCCTTCATTGAGCGTATCGGCGCAGAGTGCGAAGCGTACGAAATCCCGTTCTTCTGCGAATTTGTTGGTTACGATCCTAAAGGTGGCGACGAGAAAGGTTTCGAATACGCCAAGAAAAAGCCGGACATCGTGATTAAATCCATGCAGGAGTTCGGCAAGCCTCAATATAAAATTGATGTCCTCAAAGTGGAGATTCCGGTAAACGCCGAATTCGTCGAAGGCAGCAGTGTGTTCAAAGGGCAGGCGGCATACAGCCGTTCGGAGGCACTCGATCACTTCCGCCGCGCTGCCGATACCGCTCAGAAGCCGTTCATCTATCTCAGCGCAGGCGTCAGCAACCCGCAGTTTGTCGAATCCCTCAATATGGCTGCCGAAGCGGGGACCGATTACTCAGGCGTGCTATGCGGCCGCGCTACGTGGAAAGACGGCGTGTCAGTTTACGCCAAGCAGGGAGTGAAGGCTCTCGAAGATTGGCTGAACAAGGAAGGCGTACGAAATATCAACGCCGTTAACGATGCGATCAAGCCGGCTAAACCCTGGTACGAAAAATACGGCGTCTCTGCCGCCGCGGTTTAGGTTGCATCGTTTAAATGCATTTTGCTTCCATCTCTGACGCGATCGAGGACTTCCGTCAGGGCAAAATCCTCGTCGTCGTCGATGATGAAGATCGCGAAAACGAAGGCGATCTGACAATCGCGGCCGAGAAGATCACCCCGGAAGCGATCAACTTCATGGCGACCAGGGGGCGTGGTCTGATCTGCCTCGCACTTGATGCGGACATCTGCACGCGCCTCGACCTCCAGCCCATGTCGGCCGTCAACACCGCCCGCTTCGGGACGGCATTCTGTGAAGCCATTGATGCAGCCGAAGGCGTAACTACCGGCATCTCTGCGTATGATCGCGCGCAGACCATTCGGGTCGCCATCGATCCCCAGAGTAGACCGCAGGATCTCGCCCGTCCCGGTCACGTGTTTCCGTTGCGGGCCCGTCCAGGCGGCGTTCTTGTCCGCTCAGGGCAAACGGAAGCTGCCGTCGACCTCGCGCGTCTTGCGCGCATGGCTCCAGGCGGGGTCATCTGCGAAATCATGAACGAGGACGGGACGATGGCGCGGGTCCCCCAGCTCGTCGAGTTCTGTCGCCAGTACGGCTTCAAAATGATCTCGGTAGCTGATCTGATCCGCTACCGCACACAAACCGAGAAGTTAGTCGAGCGGATTGCTTCCGGCCACATCAACACGCCGTTCGGCCGCTTCCAGACCATCCAATACCGCAGCGGCATTGACGGCGGCCTCCACATGGCGCTCGTGCATGGCGATGTCGCGGGTAAGAGTGATGTTCTGGTGCGTGTGCATTCTCATTGCATCTACGGCGACGTGTTTCACTCGGTTGATTGCGATTGCCACGTCCTGGTTTCCCACGCCCTGAGCGCCATCGCGCGCGCAGGTACCGGCGTTCTCGTTTATCTCCATCAGAACGGCCCCGGTTTGCACACCGTGCACCGTGATGGCCGCTACGAGATCGTCACGCACGGTCGAGACGCGCCGTTCGCGCCCCTGAACGAACACCACCAACCCGTGCAGCACGATATCGGAGTTGGCGCGCAGATCCTATCCGATTTGGGCCTCTCAACCATCCATCTTCTTACCAATCACCCACGCCGCGTGGTTGGACTGGAAGGTTTTGGTATTCAGATCACCAACCAGATTCCGCTCGCTATCAGCGAGGGTGATGTAAGTACACCCGTTGTCCAGCCCATCTAGACCGCGGCGCTAAGTACAATAGTCGGTTCCATGTTCCGACTACTTGGCGCTCTTCTAATTCCCGCGTTCCTGTTTTCGGCCGAGACGGTTTCGCTCGATCGACTCTTCTCCCGACCGTTCCTATGGGGAACGTGGCCGTCCCAGATTAGTTGGGCAAAGCACGCCCGGGTACTCGGTTTTATATGGAACGCCCACGGCGAAACCTTCCGGGATCTGTACGTCTACCATGCCGGCACCGGAAAGCTGGTGCGATTGACGGATCTCGAACATTTGAACGATCCGATCAATGAAACCGAGGCGGAGCGCGATCCTCATCGCAAAGATTATGTTGTTCCCCCGGCCGGTCTCACGTCTTTTGATCTGAGCGAGGACGGCAAAAAGGCTGTCTTCTCGTATCACGGCGATCTCTTCACAGTCGACACAAATGGCGGCGCTCTCGTGCGTCTAACAAAGACCAAGGCGCCCGAAGTAAATCCCCAGTTCTCCCCGGACGGAACCCGAGTCGCCTTCACCCAAAGCGGGCAACTGTACGTGCTTCACCTGAACGGCGGCGGCCTGGAACAACGAACGGACGTGCATGCTCCAGCGAACCTGACCGCTTTTCGCTGGTCGCCCGACGGCAGATATTTCAGCTACGCTGTGCAACCGGTACAAGGTCGAACGATGCCGCTGCCCATCTACTCCGGGCAGTTCGTGGCGGCACCGACCTTCCCTCGCACTGTCGCGGGAGACATTCCTAATGGCTGGCAGTATTACATTGTCGAAAGCGAAGGCGACAACCCTCCGCGTCAGATCGAGCTGGGACGCGGTGTCAGCGCTCGTCCTCCCGTGTGGTCAGAAGATTCGAAGCACGTCGCGATTCTCTCCCAAGCTCCGAATTACAAGAGTGAAGAAATCAGAATCGTAGACACGAACACCGCCAGATCGCATGTTGTCTTTCATCAGACGGACGATCGCTGGATTGAACTCTCCGATTTCGGCTGGGACCCGTCGAGCCAGCATATCTGGCTAACCAGCGATCAATCCGGGTTCCAGCATCTCTATACCGTTAACCTCGACGGCAGCAATCTGAAGCAGATAACAAAGGGCAATTGGGAAATTCACAACGATCCCTTTTCGCATGGCCCCCAGTGGATAGGCGATTCCATTTACTACTCGTCCACGGCTGAAAGCACAACCGAGCGCCAGCTTTATCGCGTGAAGGCCGATGGCTCCGCTGAACCCGAGCGTCTTTCGCATCACGAAGGGCTAAACATCGCCTGGATGTCCGACAATGCCAAAGACCAGGCGATCCTTCGGGCCGATCTGAAGAGTCCCTTCGATCTGTACGTGAATGGCAAGCGCGTAACAGAATCGCCTCTGCCCGACTTCTACAAAAGTCCCTGGGTAGAGAGCCGCTTCTTCACTTATCCGTCTGTGAAAGACGGCAAGCCCGTGTCGGCCCGGCTTCTTTTGCCTCCGGGTTGGAATCCGGACGATCCGAGCCAGCAGCCCCGTCCGGCGATCGTTTATATTCACGGGTCAGGATACGCAACGAGCGTGCTCAAACAATGGGGTAGTTATCAGGAATTGCGGTTCGCCTTCAACAACTATCTCGCTCTGCGAGGCTATCCCGTGCTCGAAATGGATTACCGCGGTAGCACCAACTACGGTCGGGATTGGCGTAGCGGCGTCTACCTGAATATGGGTGGGCCGGATCTGGAGGACGTGTTGGGCGGAGTCGAATATCTTCGCAAACTCAAGAACATCGATACGTCACATCTCGGTATCTGGGGCTGGAGCTACGGCGGTTTTATGACCGCCATGGCGATGTTCCGCGCCCCGAGCACATTCCAGGCGGGCGCCGCATTCTCCGGCGTCTACGACTGGGCAAACTACAATGCCAATTACACCGACGAGCGTTTAACCACTCCAGCTGAGAATCCGGAAGCATACATTCGCAGCTCCCCTATCCACTTCTCGAGTCAGTTGCAGAACCATCTTCTGATCCTTCACGGAATTGTCGACAACAACGTTCTCTTCCAGGACGCTGTCCAACTTACAGAAAAGCTGATTCACGAAGGTAAACCGTTCGAAGAAGCTTTTTATCCGGAAGAAAGCCACGCCTACATTCGCGATGAGACTCTGAAAGATGCCTTCGGTAGGACTGCTCGCTTCTTCGATGAGCATCTGAAAGCACCGGGGCAGTCGTTCGCGCAGGCTCGATAGCCGGTTCTGATGGCACATCCCTTTGCGCTTCCGCGCTTTTACCCGATCCTTGACACAGGAGTGCTCGCCGATCGGCACACTGAGGTTGTGAGAGCCGCCGCCATCTTGATCGATGCCGGCGTGAAGATTCTGCAATACCGCCACAAGGATCCGTGGACGCAGCGTGAGTTCGACGAAGCCGAGACACTCGCGTTAATGTGCCAGCGTGCCGGCGTTCTCTTTGTGATGAATGATCGAGCCGATTTCGCGAAAATCCTCGGAGCGGCTTTGCATCTCGGCCAACACGATCTGCCCCCGATTGCGGCCCGTAAAGTCATCGGAGACGAGGTCATCGGGTTCTCCACGCACAATCGCGTCCAACTGTCGTTTGCAGATGAGGAGCCGGTCGAATACCTCTCGATTGGCCCCATCTTCGCTACTACTTCAAAGGCCCAACCCGATCCCGTTGTCGGTCTCGAGAAACTGAAGGAACTCCGCGCATTGACTCGAAAGCCCGTCTGCGCAATCGGAGGCATCACCCTCGAGAACGCAGGCCAAACGCTCGCCGCCGGGGCGAATTCCGTTGCTGTGATCTCCGGCTGGTTACCAAAAGCGGCAAGCTCCGAAACATCGATCAAAGCCTCGATTAAGCAGTGGTGGGCAGTAACGCGAATCTAGCGCAAAACTCTGTAACCCGCAGTACTTCGAGATCGGTGGCAAACGGGTAGTTATGCTAGCCTAACCATAAATTCATGAGCCTTACACGCCGGAAGCCCCTTGCTGCCCTGCTTGATCAAGCCGCGCACGGCGATCTAAAACGCACTCTTACGGCCAAAAGCCTGGTCGCTCTCGGTATCGGTGCCATCATCGGCGCGGGACTTTTCGTGAGAACAGCTGCTGCTTCTGCGGAAGCGGCAGGACCCGCAGTTACTTTCTCTTTCATTGTTGCCGCTATCGGGTGCGCTTTCGCCGGCCTCTGCTATGCCGAATTCGCCGCCATGATTCCTATAGCCGGAAGCGCTTATACATACGCGTACACCACGATGGGTGAGTTTGTGGCATGGGTTATCGGCTGGGCGCTCGTGCTCGAGTATGCTCTCGGCGCGGCCACCGTCGCCATCGGCTGGAGCGAATACCTTAACAATCTCGTCGGTATGCGCATCCCGTTCCAGTGGTGCCATTCGCCTTTTGAAACCAACACCGCCGGAGTAAATGGGATCTTTAACGCGCCTGCTCTGGTCATCCTGTTGCTTCTCACCACATTGCTGGTGAAAGGCACCGAGGAATCCGCGACCGTGAACATGATCATCGTGGTCGTAAAGGTTTCGATCGTAGTGCTGTTCGTTGTGCTCGGATGGCAGTTCATCAATCACGCGAACCTTTCGCCGTATCTTGTACCTTCAACGGTCCCGGGTCACGAAGGATTGTTTAAACATGGCTGGGGCGGCATAATCGGAGGCGCCGGTATCGTGTTTTTTGCGTTCATCGGCTTTGACGCAGTGTCCACGGCTGCGCAAGAAGCCAAAGATCCCAGTCGCGACATGCCAAAGGGCATTCTGGGTTCACTCGCCGTCTGCACGGTTCTCTACATTCTGTTCGGTTACGTGCTGACGGGCGTCTGCAACTGGCAGGAGTTCAAGACTGCAGGCAAAGAAGCCTCGGTCGCATACGCCGTTCAGCATTACATGCCCGGCTATGGTTGGCTCGCGACGGGCATTACGGTCGCGATTCTCGCCGGCTTTTCTTCCGTCATTCTCGTCATGTTGCTGGGCCAGAGCCGCGTGTTCTATTCCATGGCGAATGACGGTCTTCTGCCGCGAATCTTCTCCGAGGTGCACCCGACCTTCCGCACACCGTACAAGTGCAACATTGTTCTATTTCTCTTTGTCGGCGCATTTGCGGGTTTCGTGCCCGGCTCGCTAACTGGCGATTTGACTTCCATTGGAACTCTCTTTGCCTTCGTGCTGGTCTGCATCGGTGTCTGGATCATGCGGCGCATCCAGCCCACCATGCACCGCCCGTTCCGAACCCCGTTGGTGCCATTAGTTCCCGTCCTCGGCGTAATCATTTGCAGCGGCATGATCATTTCACTCGACATTCACACCCAGATGACCGCGCTGGCCTGGATGCTGATCGGTCTGGTCGTCTACTTCCTGTACGGGCGTGGCCACAGCAACCTGAACGAACCGGCTTTCCAGGACGTCGGGGTCCAATAGCGCGTCGATTTCTGCGGTCAAAAGTTCCTGTCCGCGGCATCCAACTGTTCGTGAAGATTTCTGCAATTGCCGTATTGCTTCTTTGCTCGCTTCCCGGCTTCGCCCAAATGCCCGGCGGTGGGACGTTCGTGTTGTCGGACGTCCGCCTCATCGACGGAACCGGCCACGCGCCGAGTGACCATGCTTCTCTTCTGATTCAGAACGGAAAAATCGCAGCAATCTCTACGAACGGATCTCCTCTCCATGCTCCTCAAGGAGCAACGGTTTTGAAACTCACGGGTAAAACGGTGATGCCCGGCATCATCAATGGCCATGGCCACGTCGGCCTGGTGCAAGGCACATCCGTCGGCGGCGGAAACTATACCGGGGTCAACATCGAGCGTGAACTCGTTCAATACGAACGCTGCGGTGTCACGACGGTGATGTCCCTGGGAATGAATAAGGATCTTCTCTACAAATTCCGTACCGATCAGGAGAAAGGTGAAGAGGGCGGCGCGACCGTGCTAACTGCCGGCCGCGGTATCGGAGTCCCCGGTGGTGTGCCGCCTGTAAACGTTGGCCCCGACCAAATCTATCGTCCTGCAACACCCGAGGCTGCGCGCAAAGCGGTTCGTGAGATGGCCGCTCACTCACCGAACCTGATCAAGATCTGGGTAGACGATAACCTAGGCAAACTGCCGCAGCCCAATCTCAACGTAGACGCCGCTGCCATTGATGAAGCGCACCGTGCAAATCTCAGAGTGGCCGCTCATGTTTACTATCTGGCGGACGCCAAGCAACTCATTCAGGACGGAGTCGACATATTGGCGCACAGCGTCCGTGATAAACCGCTTGATCCCGATACCGTCAGTCTGATTAAGAACAAAAACATCTACTACATTCCCACTCTGCAGCTTGAAGAGTCGTTCTATATCTACGCGCAATCACCGGCTTGGATCAGTTCTGCGTTTTTCAGACGCAGCCTGAGCCCGCAGCTCGCTGCGACGCTGGATTCCGCCGCTTACAAAAACCGCGTTCAAAAAGATCCGTCCACGGCCATTCACGAAAAAGCACTTTCGATCGCGGAAGCAAATCTTCGAAAGCTCCAAGCAGCGACCGCTCCGATCGCCTTTGGTACAGACTCCGGCGCCAATCCCTATCGCATCCCGGGCTGGGCGGAGCACCGCGAGCTGCAGCTGATGGTTAACTCCGGAATGAAACCCTTGGAAGCGATTCATTGCGCCACGGAGGTGAATGCCAAGATGCTCGGTCTGTCAGACAAAACGGGCGCCGTCCAGAAAGGCAAGCAAGCCGATCTTATTGTGCTCGATGCAGACCCGTCGCAGAACATCGCGAACACGGAAAAGATCGCGATGGTCTTCCACGAAGGCAGACGGATCAAACTCGCGGATTGATGAATGTCGATACGGGCTTCATCTCAGACGTAAATCAGGGTCCCGATCGCTTCCCCCGCGAGGGCGCGTGTCAAATTTCGGCGGACCAGGCCATTCACAATCTGAATCCGGTTCACCAATTTGGCGCGCAGCATCAGATCAAGTACGACCGGTTCGATGGGAAGTGTTCGCGGATTTTTCTTCTTTAATTCCGAAACACTGATTTCCGAGATCAACTCTGCACCGGGATTCGTAGTAGGATCTTCGGTATACAGCCCATCTACGTCTTTCAGCAGAATCACCTTGCGCGCGCCGAACACCTCGCCCACGAGGTAGGATCCCGCATCGCTGCCGTGGGGCGGCAGCTTCCCTAACAGTGGTGGATGTTCCCAAAGCGCGTACGGCGGAATGCCATTAAAGACCGCGCCACGAGCCGCGGCGAGAATAGCGGGAAGCAGTTGCACCAGAAATGGCGCTTCGAGGTAAACAAAGCCGTGCTTGCCCAAAAGACACGAAACCATGTACGCGTTTTGCGCAGAATCCTTGGCCATCAAAGTCGCGAGTGCGCCGGTCGGCAGCCCGAGATCCAGCCCGACAGATAGAATGTGCCTGGAGCGAACACCGCACCCCGTGCCAATAACCATCTGGTACCGCGGCTGATTCTCTACGATCTCATCGAGCAGCGGTTGTAATGCATCGCGGCCACGGTCCATAATGGATCGCCCGCCAATCTGGATTACATTGAGATCCGGAAGGATTGCCGTTACCGGCGATTCCGTCGACACAAGAAGCGCTTTATCGATGAGTGACTCCCGCATTAACGGCGATGCGACGTGGTGTGCACTTCCTTTCGGGGTACTCATTTGCCCGCCTCCGCCCCTGCGCCGTCGCGATAAATAACCGTGCCCACCGGCTCACCCCGCAGGGCAGCGGTCAATTGCCCCGGTTTTAACCCGTTGATGAATTGAATCTCGCGAATGTAGCGTGCCGCCAACATTAGATCCAATACGGCGCGTTCGACGATCAGGTCCTGCAGATCCAGAGCGATCAGTTCCTCAACGCTGATGCGCGCGATGTGCTTCGCCTGTTTATCCTTTTTCGGATCCGCTGTGTGCAAGCCGTCCTCATCTTTGACGTAGATCATTTTACGCGCGCCAAAAACCTCGGCGACAAGGAAACATCCTGTGTCCGTGCGTTGTGGCGGAATGCGACCCACTGTGGGATTCTCCTCCCATAACTTGTACGGCGGCATGCCCTGGCAGATTACGGCATTGCGTTCCATCAAGTAATGGGGCAGAGTGCTGAAACCTTCCGGTTCGATGAACGGAATGCCATGTTGCGCGAGCAGATAGTGCAGCATCTGGGCGTTCTGCCAAGCCACGGCAGTTCCCAGCACTGTAAGCGCGCCGGTCGGCAATCCGAGGTCGATCGCAAGGCTGTAAATATGTCGCGCCCTGGTTCCCGCTCCGGTGCCGAGAATCATCTTGTGGTGCTTCAAATTGGCAACGATTTCGTCAATAAGCGGATACACTGCCTGTCGACCGCGGTCCATGATGCTCTGCCCGCCGATCTTCACGACGTTTACCCAAGGCAGAATCGCAAAATTGGGGCTCAGTTCGGTCGCCTGCATGAGAGCGGTGTCGCTCAGCGAGCCTCTTAATAACTGCTCGGCCAAGCTCGTAACCACCGCACCCTTACTGATGTCGTGCATCAATCCCCCAGCCCGCATCTGCCCTCGTCATCGAAACATCCCCTCGATTTCAAAAGGTAAACGCATGCAATTCGAATACATGTTCCTCGGAGAAGCTCCGATCGAGTGAGCCGTAGTGACCCTGCGCCCAAACACTCAAGCGATCGAGAGCCGCTGCGCGTGCTGCGGGCGGCACGGCTGCGAAACGCGCCCCCGTCACATGCCTCTCTAAAAAGCCGCGCGCGCTGCGAATCGCAGTCCACTTTGCGACAATCAACTGCTCGCTCTTGTCGCTGGCCCGGTGCAGCCATTCGAGCGCGTGCGCGCGATTCTGAACATTGGCTCCAGTCGAGATGCCCATTTCGTGAAGAATTGTGTCAAGACATTGTTTCATTTTCGCGTCGATTCCGTCCTGTGGCGTTTTTTGCTGCCCGATAAACAGCGGCCCACCGGCGGCGAGCGCGCGCCGCGCTTCACGCAAAATGCCAAGCCAGCCGCCTGTGCCACTGAGGACCTGAATCAACATCACTGCCCCGAAAGTGCCATTGCGAAACGGCAAAAGCTCCGCGTCAGCTTGCACCAGAGAGCCACAGCCAGATACAAATTCGCGCAGCATGGGCATCGAAGCATCAACACCGATATACTCGTCTCCCTCGTTAATGAACGCTCTGCCGATGCGTCCCGTACCTGCGCCTACATCGAGCAAGCGCCGCGAGCAGTTTTCAGGAATCCGGGACAGGACTGCGCCACGGATTGCGGCGGCAACACGCTCAGGCACTTGCCGGTGCCGCTCGAAGACCGATGCCATGCCGTCGAACGACATCAGCGATACCCTTCCGCTTGAAGCGAAAACATCTCCGCGTACGTGCCTTTCTTCGCGACAAGCTCGTCATGCGTGCCTTGTTCGACAATTTGTCCACCGTCAAGCACCACGATGCGATCGGCCATCCGCACCGTCGAGAACCGGTGAGAAATGAGTATCGCGGTGCGATCGCCTATAAGGGAGGCAAAGCGCTGGAAAACCTCGTGCTCCGTGCGGGCATCGAGGGCGGCGGTGGGCTCATCGAGAATGATGAGCGGCGACCTCCGCACGTAAGCGCGCGCAAGGGCGATTTTCTGCCATTCGCCACCGGAAAGCTCGACGCCTCCTGCAAAGCGCCGGCCCAGCATTTGATGATAACCTTCAGGGAAACTTGCCGCGAGCGTATCGGCCATAGATTTTTCCGCTGCTTCGAGAATTGCGCGGCGACCTGGTTCATTGCCGTCGAAATGCTCAAGATATTCGGCAAACAAATTGATGTTCCCAACACCGATATTTTCATCGAAGCGTAAATCGTAACGTACAAAATCCTGAAAAATGACTCCCATCGCGTTGCGCAAGGAATCCAGGTTGTATTCGCGTACGTCGTGTCCGTCCAGCATGATGCGCCCCTCGCACGGATCATACAGTCGCGCCAGCAGCTTGATCAGCGTCGTCTTGCCGGCTCCGTTTTCGCCTACCAGCGCAATCCGTTCTCTGGGCGGGATGCGCAGC
Source organism: Acidobacteriaceae bacterium (assembly GCA_019243205.1). Taxonomy (GTDB): domain Bacteria; phylum Acidobacteriota; class Terriglobia; order Bryobacterales; family Bryobacteraceae; genus Bog-105. Next base: position 18,520 of record JAFAUR010000220.1, read on the forward strand.
GAAATGTTCCGCAACGCCCAATTCTCGGATCCCGGATAACGAAAGCTGACGTTTTCGAACACGACACCCTCACGAAAGGTGGCAGGAACGTCCACCCCGGAAGCCTCGGCCCGCATTTTCGGCTTCGTGGCGAAGAAGTCGAACAGATCTTTTAAATACAAGCTTTGGTCGTAAACAATGCCCAAGCTGATCAGGAATCGTTGTGATGCATCGCGGCTGCGCAACAACGATGCGGCGAGAAACGTAAGCGTGCCGATGCTGATGACCCCGTAAAAAGCTCGTTTCAGGATGAGCGCATACGCCGCATAATAGGCAATCAGCCCCAAAGATGTAAGTAAAACAGAAACGCCTCCACGGCGGATTGCGAGCCGTTTGTTCGCCTGGAAGACGCGGTCGGCGGTTCCTCGGAATTTCGCGGCCAGCCACCGGGCAAGTCCGAAAAGCTGGACCTCTTTGGCCGTTTCATGACTGGCACTCAGATATCGGAAGTAGTCGAGTTCACGTCGCTCGGGCGTGAAACGGTAAAGCAATGCGTGTTCGAGCGCAGCAAACTGGGCTTCGCCTACGAATCCCGGTAATATGGCGATCACCAAAAGCGCCAACAATTCCGGGCCATACGCAAACAGGCCCGCCGCCAGCGAGGCGAACATCAATGCATCTTGAGCGGCCGATAGGACCTGTGCCAAAACTCCGATGCGTCCGGCCGTCTGGCGCTGCGCACGCTCGAGCTGATCGTAAAACGCGGGGTCTTCGAACTGCGCGACATCCAGGCTTGCGGCATGCAGGATGAGGCGTTCACTAATCGTGTTTGCGCACAGCTCGGCGAACAACGTATCGATAGCCGACGACGCGCGCGCGAGCCCTTCCCACGCGAACATCAACACCATCTCTATCCCGAGCAGGGTCCAAAGGCGATGTGAATCCCCATAGCCAGAGCGAGCCGCAACAACGGTGTCGATGATCAATTTGCCGACCCAGATCGTTGCTAATGGCAACGCGGACCGCACGATTCGCAGGGTTACCGATAACGCGGCGTACCCGCGATGGGCGTGCCACGCGATCTGCAGGAAACTTCGAATACAGCTTAGGGCAACAACACGGTCGCGCCACTTCACCACGCCCGCACCATGAGTCCGAGATTTATGGGAGACATCGTAAAGCTTGAGCAATCCACCTGAGGACTAGTCCCGCTTCACCATCGCGCAGGCAGACAGGCCCAATTGTCGGCCACAGGTGAACATGAGTTTCATTATTTAGAATTCAAAAAGTGAAAAATAATCTTGCATCTTGGACGATGTTACGTAAGAATTGTTCACGCATCGTTATTAGTTAATCAGCGATTTCGCCTGGCGTGCGCCTGGGTATGAATGAAAGTTCTTGGTTGTTCTTCCGAGTATCCGCTCGTTTTTAGCCATTCGCACTTATGTCCACTTAGCGTGAAGTAAATCAGAAGGGGCCTGATGTCCGATACGATCCACTTTAGCGATCACGTTACCATCACGAGAGTACAAGGCGCTGCGCTCGCCTCCTTCGACACCATTGTTTTGACGCAAAGCCAAATGGTGTTTTGGAAGAATGATGACGATCAGCCTCACTGGCCCAAATTTTCGACGGGAAAAACGCCGCCAGTCCTCGCCTATCAAGTCGGGCCAAACGCCACGTCGGGTAGCGTCCAGCCGGCGCTTGCGCTGCCCGGATATGATGGGTCCACCCCCCTACCGCAGGGCCAGGCATCTCAAGCGAATTACACGTGCTCGCTTCACCCAGGAGAAGCCGGGGTTATCAACATTTATGCTGATTTTTATTCCCAGGCAAGCCAGTTGCCGGGCGCAAGTTCCGGAAAAAAATACAGCGCGAATCTGACGATCGGCGGAGTCCCGGATTTCACGTTCCGTGTATCCAATTCAAGCCTTCCTGCCAGTCTGAACGTAGTTATCGTAAACCCATTGCAAGGGCCGGCGCTCAGCGGGACCCCTGGACCGAACGATACGGGCAATTTCTGGTTCGACCTCGATTGCCAGGACGCAGCTGGGAATAACGTGACCCAGACCTTTCAAGTCATTGTGACCCCCTGATGTTTCCAGCCACTTTTCGGACTGCATAAAGACGGAGGATCAAGTATGCGAAGCGCAATTCGGATCGTTTCAATACTGGGTGCTTGCTTTCCGCTCGCCATCACGCTTTGGAGTCAGGGCGCGTTTCAGAATCCGCCTGAGATCGTTCATAAGAACGGGCATCTGAAGGCCGTTATGCGATTGAGTGACGGCAAGCGCGCCGTGCCCAACGGGAACAGCCAGACGCAGTTGCGTATGTTCCAGGGTTGGGCGTACGACGAGCCGAATGCAACCCCGGTTCCAGACGCCTCCAACGTCGCACCCGGACCGACACTCCGAGCCAGGGTTGGCGGTCGCGTCGACGTGATGTACCTGAACGCGGTTGATGAGTCGCACTTCCCGTACACGGTCGCCGGTGAGGAAAGCCCCGGGTCGGCTGAGTGCGATCAATCGGGTCAATACCCGCCGTCAAATGATCTCACCAATCCGCCGGAGCAGTTCCCAGACTGTTTCCACGGCTCGAGCACCTCCAATCTCCACTTTCACGGCACGCATACGAGTCCGGATGGACTGGGAGACAACGTGCTGGTGCAGGTGCTCCCAAACAAGAATGTAAAGCCGTCAGATTTCCGAGACGATTTCGACAAGATCTTTAACGCTCCAAAGCCGCCACAGCATTGGCACGAAATGCCGGAGCACTATCAGATGACCCAGCTCGGATACACGGCAGAGCAGATCATAAAGGCCGGTAAGAGTCATCGTAGGCTTGCGCCCAAAGGGCTGGTCGGAGATTACGATGCCGAGCAAGCAAGAAAGGCGGCCGGCGCGGGAAGAAAGCCTCCGGAGTCGCTTTGGAAGGCGGACTTCGAGCAGATTGAGCGGGGACAGTGGCCGCAATACCTGGTCGGAGCGTTTCCAAACGCGCTTGAACTCCCGGATTACAAGGACGGCACCGCCGGCTTCCGCGCTGGGCAAGCCCCGGGGACGCACTGGTACCACGCTCACAAGCACGGCTCGACGTCGCTGCACATATTTAACGGCTTGGCCGGGGCCCTCATTATCGAAGGCGACTACGACGACAAACTGCACGCCTTCTTTGACGCGCAGCGGGGCGGCTCGAAAAAGATGGTGGAACAGGTGATGGTCTTCCAGCAGATCGTGACAAACCAGAACATGGAGAAAATCCAAGGCACGGGAACCGGCGACAACCCTCGAGGCGGGAATAACCAAAAGCTGATCAATGGCAAGGTAAATCCCACGGTCGAGATGGCGCCTGGTGAGATTCAGTTGTGGCGCGTGGTCAACGCGATGGGCGGCGGGGGAAAGGGCACCCTCGACTATTCGCTCTTCCAGTCGATGATCTCGGCGGGTTTCCAAATCGCGCAGGTCGCGTTCGACGGCGTGCAGTTCAGTTGGGATAACTATCTGCTGCAACCATTTTTCCCGTCGGGCAAAACGCCGATGCCGTCGGGCTTTGCAGTCGGCAGTGTGCAGCCGGGGCTAACGCTCGCGGCCGGTAATCGGGCGGACCTTTTGGTCCAGGCACCGAATACGACGGGCATCTCGCATTTCACGATTCCGGGCGATCTGAACAATGCCAACGGCACACCGTTTATGGTTCTCAGCGTAAACGTTACGGGAGCCGCTGAAAACATGCACCTTTTTAGGCTGGATGAAAAAGATGCTTATCCCAAAATGCCTGCCTTCCTTGAGAATCTGGCCCCGCCTCCAGACTCGAATGTCCGCACGCTGACCTTTTCCTCCACCAGCGGACCGGGTGGACCGCAGTTTCAAGTGCCACAGTTCACGATTGACAATCGCCGCTTCGGTCTGACGGAAGAAGGAAAGCCGGTGAGTCCGAATTCCGATGTGGACCAGTGCCAGACGGTCAATACAACTTGGGATTGGATCCTGACTAACACCAGCAAGAGTGCGAGTCAGGTCCACCCCTTCCACATCCACGTCAATCCCTTTCAGATCATCGAAATCACGTATCCCTACCCGCAAACGCAGAGCCAGTTGGTTACGTACAGACCGCCAGGGCCACCTATCTGGGCGGACGTCGTTAATATTCCCGTCGGTGGCTCGGTGAGAATTCGTCAAGCGTTCTACGATTTCACCGGCACATATGTGCTGCACTGTCACATCCTGGCTCACGAAGATCGAGGCATGATGCAACTCGTGCGCACGATTCCGGCCGATGCCGATCCGAAAAAGGCGTGCAAGCTCAACGGCGTCGAGCACCACTGATGCAGCGTTGCACACGCAGCACAGTAGAGCGCGAAGACGAATACGACATCGCGATTGTGGGCGGCGGACCGGCGGGGGTCGCGGCGGCATTGTCCTCGCTGCAACTTCGCCCCCGTATCCGCATTGCCGTCGTGGAAGCGCCTCGACATGACTCTTGGCGCGCCGGCGAAACACTTGCGCCTGGCTGTCAGGAGATCCTGCGCGGCCTGGGTTGCTGGGATTCGTTTCGCGCCGCGGGGTTCATAGATTCCACGGGCACGCGTGCAGTGTGGGGCGGCGCGGACCCGTACGATAATGACTTCCTGCTTTCGGCTCACGGCAGCGGATGGCACGCAGATCGCACCCGTTTCGATGCCTTGCTCTGCCAGGCCGCGCGAGATGCCGGCGCGAACTGGATCACCTGCGCTCGTCTCTGCGGTGTCGACCGTGAACAGCCGGGCTTCCGCCTGTGGCTGCGGAGTGCGGCAACCGAATCCTTGCAAACCCTTCGCGCCCGGTTTGTCATCGATAGCTCGGGGCGGAGGGCCAGCTTTGCATCGAAGTGTGGCGCCCGGCGGGTCGCTGACGACCATCTGATCGGCGTCTGCGGACTGCTTCCGGCACATGGCCGCGAGCGTGCGACGCTCGTGGAGGCCCAGGCCGATGGATGGTGGTATTCTTCGCTGCTGCCAGGATCGCGGCTCATCGTGGCCTGGATGAGCGATGCAGACCTGATTCGCAGTCAGCGCCTTTGTGATACCGAGCGCTGGATCGCCCACGTACGACAAAGCGAGTGGACGCGGGAGCGTATCGGCGGCCCCCTGCTGGGGTCGCTGCGGGCTTGGTCGGCGCGTTCCGAACGGCTGATTCCGGCGCACGGCGACGGCTGGATTGCCGCCGGAGATGCGGCCTCCGCGTACGATCCGCTTTCGTCGCTTGGCATTTTGAAAGCCCTTCGCTCGGGCAAGATCGCGTCCTTCGTCGCAATCGACTGGTTGGAGGGACGGGACTCGGCCGAGCGTTACGAGAGTATCGTCGAGCGCGAATACGCCGGATATTGCGAAACCAAGCGTTACTTCTACGGCCAGGAGCAACGGTGGCCGGGCTCGCCGTTCTGGTCGCGCCGAGTGAATGGAGATGATGCGAAATGGCGAACGGTGAAGAACTGAACAAGGCGCCGACGGAAGCAGTCGGCATACCGAACGCCGTGCCCTCGGGGCCGGCAAATGGCATTAGCAGTCGATATCAACGGTTTCAGCAGATCCTTGACCGCGCTGCCGGCAACAGCACGGCGACATACGGTGGACTGGGAGCACGTTTCTGGAAAACGCTGGGCATCCCCGAGCTCCTGGACGCGCGGCTCGAAGGCATGCGCCTGATCGCGCCCGAGAATGAGCCGACGCACTCCTGCTGCGCGTCGAAGTCGGAACCCCAACCGGTCGCATCCCGCGCGGACCGCTCCGCGTTGATCGCCGGTTTGCGCGGGCTCCCGCCATTCGATGGATCGGGCTTTCCGCGACTGATGTGGGGAGGCAGTGCGGTCAGCGAAGATGATATCCAATTCATCGCGGACTGGATTAATGACGGGTTGCCCGCGACCGCACGGGGTGCTGAGATTCAAAACATCGAGGCTGCGATCGGCACAATCGCCATTGAACGCGAGGAATTCGCAGTTTTCGAAGGCTCCCCCAACCAATATAAGTTTCAGCGCGGCGAGTTGAAGCAGCGCATGAACATCGATTGCCTTCCGCCCACCCATCTGGAGCAGCTGCGCTGCGCATTTCGCGAAATGTACGATCTGAACAACTGGCCGCAGGACGTGCGCAGCTATAACAATATGGCACTGATTCACCAGAATCATTGCCAGCACGGATGGGAGCGCTTCCTGCCCTGGCATCGCGTTTATCTTTACGAGTTCGAGCAAGCACTACAAGACCATTGCCCGGACGTCACCATGCCGTATTGGGATTGGGTGATGCCGGAATATCCCAAGGCGGTCATTCCGGATGCGCTGAAGATGTTCCTGACAGAGAATTCGTTGACCTTCCTCGGAGCACATCACCCGACGATTCCGGCAGACCCGCTGAAGAAGTTGGAAGACATGGTCGGGCAGCCGTTCGCAACCCTGAGCTCGTTTTTCGAAGCAGCCGCGAAGCGTATCGGCTCCGAGTACACCGTGGGAGGCTATCGCGAACGTTTCATCGACGCGCTTCTCGAGGCCAATTCGCTTTGGTATCCGCTGCGCTATCCGGGACAGTTCGGCGAAAACGGCTCGTCGACTATAAACGCCGAGATTCACTATCACTATCCCAGCCCCACGGACATTCAGCAGATTATGAGCCTGCGCACCTTCCGCGATTTCGGCGGCGGAAGCTTGTATAACGACTCGTTTGGGTTTCTCGACCAGAACCCTCACAACACGATGCACATCTGGACCGGTGGTCAGAATCCGTTCCAAGAGCCGAAATCGTTGGAAGATCGCAATAAAGCGGCCAACCTCAAGAACAGGAAGTTCCACCAGCGCAGCGACATGTACCAGGAACAGCCCTTTGGGGACATGTTCAGCAATTTGACAGCCTCGTACGATCCCATTTTTTGGTCGGTGCATGCAAACGTAGACCGCTTGTGGTCGGAATGGCAGGTAAACCATCCCGATGCTGTTCCGGCCGACCTCGATTCCGCGCTCAGCCCATGGACGTATACCATTCGCGACACCTTGGACATGAGCCGTTTCGGATACGAATACGTGAAAAGCTCGTACGTGCTGCCCGTAGGCTTGGGATCTCCAGTGGGCCGGTTTGTTTCGCGGCCGCTCGACATTCCCGATGCCGTGCGCGCCGGCTTCCAGCAGGCTGAAGTGCGGTTGCACCGAGTACCGCAGCTCCCGAGATCCTGTTTCGTACGCGTGTTTTTAAACCTGCCCTTCGCGAATGCCAAGACTCCGCTGAACGACGAGCACTACGGCGGATACCTGGCGATTTTCGGGCACGGCGAGTGCTATGGTGGCCCCGGCCACTGCGACCTGCCCCCGTCCCGCCCGCGCCCTTTCGACCTGCGAGGCAGGCATCACAATACACCGCGCAATCACCGGATCAATGTGACCGCGTGCGCCAGGCGTCTGCTGGAGCAGGGCGCAAAGTCGCTAACGATCACGCTCGTCGTGATCGGCGCAAACTACGCGGAGGATCGTGAACTGCTGCGGCTCGAAGGCGTGTCCTTGAACTTCCTGGATTGAAAACAAAAAACAAGAGCATTCATGGCCGAGACCACCGTGACCCCGAAGTATCGGATTCATCCCGCGATTGGTGTTGCCCGCCTCGGGAACAGCCCGCACGAATTTTGCATCTCGCCGGAAAAACCGGCGGCCTTGCCCCTGGAATGTGACTCATCCGGGAATCCGTATCTGACCCCCGACGGAACGACCGAGCGCACCATCACTAGCTTCAAGGATGCCGAGGGACGCATCAAGCGTCAGGCCGCGCGCTTCAACGTTTACATTTATGACGAAACGAGTCCGGAAGGACGGCCGCTGGCGTTGGGTGATCCGGTGGAAGGCGGCGGTAACCACGGAACACTCGTGGACATTCAATGGCGCGTGTATCTTGCGAACAAGAAGGCGGTCTGGTACCAGTTCGATGCGCTCAGCGGCGAGCACGGATACGATGCCGAACACCCCGTCCGCAATCCGGACATCACCGATGAGAACGAGCGCCAGCAGCTGATCATTGATCCGGGGCCTCGCTACGTGGATTCAACTACGCGGAGGCGTGCGGAGTTCAGCCGTTCCGGCAGCGGGGCATACGCGCCTACGTTCCCGCCCGAGGACTTACAGCCGCATTCGATCGACACTCTCGGTGAGATTCTGACGGACGATAAAGGCCGCCTCCTGGTCCTAGGCGGTTGCGGTAATTCGGGAACCTGCAAGACAGGGTTCGGGCATCCCCGGATAGACACGTACGCCAACAACGATGGTTGGTTCGACGATACTTCGGACGGCCCGGTGATGGCCCGCCTTGTAATGTACTCGTCCGAAGTGTCTCGTTTGCGCTATATCGATGTGGAGTATCCGGCTTGGGTACTGGCGGCTTATCCCCGCTACTGTCCCGAGATCCTGGACATCATCACACTCGAAGAAGTCGTGCAGGACGTGGCAATTCGCGAATTTGCCGCTCGGCCGGACCTTTATGGTCCCACGGGATCTTTCGGCCATCCGAAGCACATCGACCCCACAGATCTGGCCGCGCTGACCTATTGGAAAGCCAGCCGTCTGGAGTGGAATCCATCCTATCGCCCCTGGTTCTACCGTGATATCTGGCCGATCCTGTTTCGCCCGGACGAGATGAACTTCGTGACGAACGTTCTGCAGCAGTCGAACTTCCCTCACAACCAGACCAGCCGGGGCAACTTCGATCCGAATATCCTGTCGCTGCCGCCCTTTGTGGTTCCCGCGGCTGAGCAGAGCCACCAACGCGCATCAGTGCAGAAGAACCATTCGGGAGAACTGCTGATTGAGGCGCTCGATCCCGCCTTGATGACTGTCGAGGATAAGCTGCAGCAACGGAAGGGAACGGAATCCGGAACTCTCTCCGTCGTGGCAGGACTGATCCACCACAGCGAGCAACGCAAGGAACTGCAGGCGGCAGCCGCGGACTTTGCGCACGCCATGATTCCTGAGTTTCCCGGAAACGATCTGCAGCCTGCCGCTTATCTGCGAACCTGGATCGAAACCTACGAGCGCGGGCAATCCGCGCCTCCGGACGACCCGGTTCGCAAGCGCTACGAAGAAGCCGCAGCCAGATTCGCAGACCGAGTCACGAAGATCCTGGAAGATCTGCGTCCGCAGCTCGCGGGCGAACTCCCGCAAGCTGCAGCGGAGGAGGAGGCCACCTCCGACGTCGTTCTGTTCAAAGCCCGCCACGGCGACACAGAGATGGC
>JAFAUR010000401.1 GCA_019243205.1 Acidobacteriaceae bacterium
CGATTTCGCTGCCCTCGATCGACGTTCAGCTCGCGGTTGCAAGCATCTATGAAAAGGTCGATTTAGGCGGCAGCCAAGACGCTTAAGCGCTGACTGCTGCTTCCTGGGGAACGCCCGCTTCTTTTTTCTTCTTGAGAAACGGCATCATAGCGCGCAGTTCTGCGCCCACACGCTCGATTGGCTGATCTTTCGCCTCTTCTCGCATCGCGAGAAACTGCTTGCGTCCCGTGCGGTTCTCCTCCAGCCACTTGCGAGCAAACTCGCCTGATTGAATTTCGCTCAGGATTTTCTTCATCTCCGTCCGCGTCTGGTCGGTGACGATGCGAGGACCGCGCGTGTAGTCGCCGTATTCGGCGGTATCGGAGATCGAATACCGCATATACCCTAGGCCGCCTTCGTAGATCAAGTCCACAATCAGCTTCAGTTCGTGCAGGCACTCGAAGTAAGCAATCTCGGGTGCATACCCCGCTTCCGTCAGAGTTTCGAAACCAGCGCGAATCAATTCACTGACGCCGCCGCACAGTACTGCCTGTTCGCCAAACAGATCGCTCTCGGTCTCTTCCTTGAAGGTCGTTTCAATAACGCCCGCCTTGAGGCAACCCAAAGCGAATGCATACGCGAGTGCATTCTCGAGGGCTTTGCCTGATGCGTCCTGCGCTATTGCCACCAGCGCGGGGACGCCCACGCCTTCCACAAACAGTTCTCTGACGCGATGTCCGGGAGCTTTCGGCGCAACCATAGAGACATCCACGTTCGCGGGTGGTTTGATCTCGCCGAAATGAATGTTGAAGCCATGGGCGAACATCAGCGTTTTGCCTTCGCTCAGATGTGGCGCGATGTCTTTCCTGTACACTTCGCCCTGCAGATGATCGGGCAACAGTACCATGATCACGTCAGCCGCCTTGGCCGCACCGGCGACGTCGTAAACGCGCAGCCCCGCGGCTTCGGCTTTGTCTTTGCTCTTGCTTGCGGCATGCAGACCGACAATGACATTCAACCCGGAATCGCGCAGATTCAGTGCATGCGCATGTCCCTGACTTCCGTATCCGATAATCGCAATCGTCTTGTTCAGGAGCGGCTGGAGGCTGCCGTCTCCTTCATAGAAACGCTTAGGCATTCATCTTCCTTCAATAATTTGGCGGAGCTTCATTCCGCTTCCTGCAGTTCGTACGCTTCTTCCGGCGCGGCTCCGCACGGCACCGGAGAGGATAGGCGCAGCTTTTTGTTTTCGAGCGACATCGAAATGATCCCTGATCGCGTCACCTCGATCTCACCGTAGCTGCTCATCACATCGATAAACTCGTCGAGCTTTTCCGTCTCGCCCGTGGCCTCGAGCGCAAAGCCCTCAGTCGTCGAATCCACTACGCGCGCTTGAAAGATCTCGGCTTCTTTGAGTACTGCGGTTCGATTCTGCTGGTTTGTGCGCACCCGGATCAAGACGAGCTCGCGATTCACGGCCGGTCCGTCGGTAACGTCGGTTGCCTGCAGCACGTTGATCAGCTTGTTCATCTGCTTGATGACCTGCGCACGGATATTCGGCTCCACATCCACCGTGATTGTCATCCGCGACAAGGTCGGATCCACCGTTCTGGCCACCGTCAGGCTTTCGATGTTGTAACCTCGCTGGCTCAGCAGGCCCGTAACGCGCATCAACGCGCCGGGTTTATTTTCCATCAATAATGAAATGATTTGCTGCATCGAAAGCCCTTCAAGCTTCCACCGGCTGCGGCGGTCGAAGCACCATCTCGTTGATGGCGCCGCCTGCCGGAACCATGGGAAATACGTTTTCAAACGGCGAAACCTTCACATTCAGCAGAAACGGCCCAGGCTCGGCCACAGCTTCAGCCAAGGCACGTGCCATCTCGGCCGCGCTCTCAACCGTGCGGCCCTTGAATCCGTATGCGCCGGCGAGTTTCTCTGCATCGGGGAAGCCTGTCAACTCCACTTGGCTCAGACGGTTGTTATAGAAAAGCTCCTGCCATTGCCTGACCATGCCCAGGTGGCCATTGTTCATAACGATAATTTTGATCGGCAGCGCGTGATTCGCGATCGTTGCCAGTTCCGGAATCGACATCTGAAATCCGCCGTCTCCGACCACTGCGAATACAAGCTTGTCCGGACGCGCGAATTGTGCCCCGATGGCAGCCGGCAAGCCGAAACCCATCGATCCGAGCCCGCCCGAGTTAATCCAGAGCCGCGGCTCATTGAAGCGAATCAACTGCGCGCACCACATCTGATGCTGTCCGACATCGCTGGCCACGATCGCTTGCCCGCCAGAGAGGCGATCGATCTCCGACACCAGGTGCTGAGGCTTGATCTCGCGATCAGATTGAACGGGTTCCAGGGGATGCTCGCGTTTCCAGTCCGCAATCTGTTCATGCCACTTTGCTCGCGCACCCGAGCTCTTAAGCTTCACGGAGGCAGTCAGATCCCGCACGCAACCGGCGAGTTTGGGTAACACACGCTTCACGTCGCCGACAATCGGCAGGTCTGCACAACGATTCTTTCCGATTTCCGCCGGATCAATATCGACATGGATGACTTTGGCATGTGGCGCGAATGCTGAGAGCCGGCCGGTGACGCGATCATCGAATCGCACACCGAGCGCGATGAGGAGATCTGTCTGCGTCATCGCCATGTTGGCGGCATAACTGCCGTGCATTCCGGGCATGCTGATGAAATTCGGGTGATTCGATGGCAACGCACCGAGGCCCATAAGGGTGCAGACTGCGGGTACGTCCACCGTCTCGACCAGTTCCCGCAATTGCTCGCTGGCATTGGCGGCAATGATACCGCCGCCCGCGTAGACCAAGGGCCGCTCCGCCTCCAACATCATCTGAGCCGCGCGGCGAATCTGCCCGCTGTGTCCTTCGCTAAAAACGCGGTAGCCGGGCAAATGGATTTCCGCCACCGGCGAGTAGTGCGACTGTCCCTGGAATACATCCTTCGTGATGTCGACCAGAACAGGACCGGGACGTCCCGACGAGGCGATATAGAACGCCTCATGAATAATCTGCGGCAGTTCGTTGATGTTCTTTACCAGGAAATTATGCTTAGTCGCTGACCTGGTGATTCCGAAAGTGTCAGCCTCCTGAAACGCATCGCTGCCCATCAGCTTGGTCGAAACCTGCCCGGTGATCGCCACCAGCGCAATGGAGTCCATCATGGCGTCCACCAGTCCGGTAACGAGGTTCGTGGCGCCTGGGCCGGAGGTCGCGCAACACACGCCTACCTTGCCCGTT
>JAFAUR010000448.1 GCA_019243205.1 Acidobacteriaceae bacterium
AAATCAACCGTAAAACCGCGTGCAATCGCCGCAAGCACGCGGTCATCGAGCTTGCCGAAGTAGGCAGGGTCAGGGGTGCCTGCCGCGGTGAGGGGCCTAGAATTCAGACCGGTTTCGGTGAGCAGGGCACCCCGGACGTGAGTGAAGCCGTCGTGCTTGCGAGCATCGAGCCAATTGGCAAGGGTGGAATCGTCGAGCGCGAGGAACGGAACAGATGCCGATAGCCAAAGATGGGGCTGTTTATTGGTGGTCCACCAATGTCGAAGATTCGCCACTCCGACCATTCCGGGTTTGCCGGTCTCGGCGGCGTCGAAATTTCCTTCGGAGTTATCTAATCGCTTAACGGTACTGCTGACGCGGTAGGTCCAATGGCCGGATTCAATCGGTGTAAAACGGACCCGCAAAATTCCAGAACCGTCAGCGAATGCATTCATCAGGTACGTCGTGGCGCGAGGAGAGCGGAACTCGACGTTGAGGATTTCGTCGCGATATAGAGATGCCGAAGGTGGAAGGTCGCCGGAGTGCAGATCGAACGAAAGCTCACAGGGTTCAAAGGCATGCGCGGAGGGAACGCAGGAGGGAAGCGCAGCGACGAGAGCAGCGGGAGCGCTGAGAAAAGCCAGTAAAAGAGCGCAAACCGGGCGGCCCACCAATTGCATATTGATGAGAATAGCGTGCGAGCGATGGCGTCCGGAATGGCACTCGAGCGGGCCTGCTGCCAAAATGCATTACCGGGCCGAAACATTTCACGTTTTTTTGTTACAAACTAAGTAGACGACCGAGTTTGTCGCATAAGAATCAGCGGAGCTGCTTATGGACATCGTGGGTGAGAGGAAGTTCGTAGAAGTCCCCGGGGGCAGGACACACGATTTGCCTCCCTTGCTTGTGAAGAGTTTGCCGGATGTGAAACGGTTGGACAAGCTTATGTGCATCGCAACCGAGATCATCGAGCAGGAAGACATGGTACCCGTCTTCGGGGCGGATGGGCTGGCCGACCCTGAGCAAGTGGAAAGACGCAAGATGGATTTTGCGGTGAACCTGGTTGACCGGTATCTCGGACTTCTTAGCCACTGGCAGTGGGGCGACTCGGTGGTTGAGTGGATCCGGCAATGTGAGATCACCTTCGGATCGCGAATCGAGTTGCGCAATCTGCTGCGGAGTGAAGTTTGGCCCCATGCCGGGCGCAGCAGCTTCGTTCAGCTACTGGAAGACAAGGCCGTTCAAACCAGGGGTGTGCAACTAGAGAAAGCAGTCGGTCTACGGCTTGCTTTTCGGCAAATGCCGCCGATTCGTTGCTGTTCGGATCAGTTCCTTTTCTACCTGAACGATTCGGTTGCGGAATCCGCTTACAAAGCCTGGCACGACACCATCCCCAATCCTGTGGCGTGCCTGCCCCCGGAACGCTTTCAGTTTCAAGTGGTCAATATGTCCCTTGAAGTCCACTGAAGCGGATTTCAATTTCTCTTACTTTTCGAAGCGCGAAAAAGATGGCTAATGATCGCCGTCTTTTTCTTTTTCGTCCGCCCCACCAACAAATGTTGGCGCTTCGTCCTCTTGACTCTTAACGAACTCGAGAACATCGAAGTGCTTCACGTCCTCGGGACCGGGAGGAGGCTCGTTATCTGTCCGCTCAGAAGGGGTGAGAACACAGCCTGAACCGGCGGTGTCTTCATCGAAAGCCTGAAGAATTTGCACGTGCTCCCACTATAGCGTCACGACCGTTGCGACGAAAATTGTCGCAGGCAGAGCGCACATTGTACTTGTTTTATCCCCCGTACCATTGGTATTTAATGCGGAGTAGAGTGAGTATATTGCGGCTGGTTACGACTGGAGGTCTGATTTGGCTCTGCATACCGTAGCAGCACTGCTGCAGGCGCAAGTTCCGGGCGTGCCTGAGCATCGGATAACAGACATTTTCAAACCGCTCGCAAGCCCCGCGCAGTCGGAAGCCAATATAGCCTGGTTGACGTTTGCGATAACTGCAGGCATCTTCGTCGTTGTCGCAACTCTGATCGTTTACACGATCGTCAAATTTCGCCGGAAGCCCGAGTACGACGTTCTGCAGGAGCCGCCGCAAGTCTACGGCAGTAACCAGATTGAGGCGGCCTGGACTGTAATACCGATCCTGATCGTTTTCGTTCTGATCGGCGTAACTGCACGAGTGGTTGCGAGTGTTGAAAATGCGAGCCCTCCGAAATCGACTTTGAAGATTCGCGTCATCGGTCACCAGTGGTGGTGGGAAGTGCAGTATCCGGATTACGGCATAACGACGGCAAACGAAGTACACATGATTGCCGGGCCTGACGGGCAGGTATCTAATTACATCCAATTGCAAAGCGCCGACGTTGCGCACAGCTTCTGGATTCCGCAGCTAGCGGGGAAGACGGACCTGATTCCCAATCGAGACAACTACATTTGGATGGACCCGCGCGAGCCGGGTGTTTATGTCGGAAACTGTGCCGAATACTGCGGCACTCAGCACGCAAACATGCTGCTGCGCGTTGTCGCACAAACGCCCCACGATTTCGAAGAATGGGCTGCGAACGAGAAAAAGCCGGCAGTCGACGACCCACAAGCGACAGCCGCCAAGGCGGCGTTCCTGTCCCTCTCCTGTGTCAACTGTCACAATGTCTCGGGTACTTCCGCACGCGGCAAATTCGGCCCGGACCTGACTCACCTGATGACAAGGCAGACGCTGGCCAGCAACATGATCGTGAATAATCCGGAGAACTTAAAGCACTGGGTGAACGATCCGCAGGAAATGAAACAGGGCTGTTTGATGCCGAGTTTCAAGCTGACGGATACAGAGCTGAATCAGGTTGTTTCCTATTTAGAGACCTTGAAATAACCCGAGGGAACCATGGCGACAATAGATTACCCACTTGACAGGCCCGAGCTGCAGCAGCAGCCGGAATTCTCTTTCTCGGAAACTTTCTATGCCTGGGTTGCAACCGTTGACCACAAGCGGCTGGGATTGATGTATGTCATTTCGGCCCTTTGCTTTCTGGTCGTTGCCGGATGTATGGCGATGGTGATCCGCCTGCAGCTGTTCCTGCCCGGCAATCACGTGGTCGATCCGGACACTTTCAACCGGCTGTTCACGATGCATGGAACAACGATGGTGTTTCTGGTCGGGATGCCTTTCGTGGCTGGTCTCTCGAATTACCTCGTGCCACTTATGATCGGGGCGCGCGATATGGCGTTCCCACGGCTGAATGCGTTCGGATTCTGGATATTCCTGTTTGGCGGTCTGCTTCTCTATTTCAGTTATGTCGGTGGAAGCGGACTGGGGGGTGCTGGATCGGCGCCCGATGTCGGCTGGTTCGCTTACGCACCTTTGACGGAACGAGCGTTCTCGCGGGGTGCCAGTACGGATTACTGGATTCTCGGCATATTGGTGTCTGGCATTGGCAGCATTGTCAGCGCGATTAATGTGATTGTCACCGCAATCTGCCTTCGTTGTCCGGGCATGACGCTGTCCAGAATGCCGATGTTTGTGTGGGTGATGCTGGTGGATTCCTGGCTGATTGTGATCGCATTGCCTCCGCTAACAGCGGCGCAGGTGATGCTGCTGCTCGATCGTTTTCTCGGAGCGAATTTCTTCAACACGCAGGCCGGCGGCTCAGCCGTTCTGTGGCAGCACTTCTTCTGGATCTTCGGACACCCGGAGGTTTATATATTGATCTTCCCTGCGTTTGCAACCCTTTCTGAAGTTGTTCCTGTTTTCTCCAGGAAACCTCTGTTTGGCCGTCCGGCGATGGTGGGTGCGGTTGTGGCCATCGGATTCATCAGTCTCGGCGTCTGGGCGCATCACATGTTTGCGGTCGGAATGACGTCCTGGTCAAATACGTTCTTCGCGGCATCCAGCATGCTGGTCGGAATTCCAACGGGCATCAAGATTTTCAACTGGACAGCAACGATGTACGGCGGCAAATTGCGGCTTGACACGCCGATGTTGTTCTGTTGCGCATTCCTGCTGCAGTTTCTGGTGGCAGGGCTGACCGGCATTATGCTGGCTGTTTCGCCTTTCGACTGGCAGTTGCACGATTCGTACTTTGTGGTGGCGCACTTTCACTTCACGCTGGCGGGCGGTCTCGTGACCGGGCTTTTCGCCGCCATGTATTACTGGTTTCCCAAAGTAAGCGGCAAGATGTACGACGAGAAATTGGGCAAGCTGCAGTTCTGGTTGTTCACCATCGGGTTCAACCTGACGTTCATTCCGCAACACTTTCTCGGTTTTCTCGGCATGCCACGAAGAATCTACACGTATGCGCCTGGCCGGGGCTGGGAACTGTACAACCAGATGTCGTCGATCGGCGGCTTGCTTACGGCCGTTGCTGTAGCGCTATTTGCGTTCAATGTTGTGAAATCGGTACTGCATGGGGAACCGGCGGGTGATGATCCATGGGATGGATGGACGCTCGAATGGGCGACAACCTCGCCGCCG
>JAFAUR010000550.1 GCA_019243205.1 Acidobacteriaceae bacterium
CACCTTGGATATGACCTGGCGCAGACGGCAAACACGCCGGTAAAGGCGGCCAATTCAGGAAAAGTGATTTATGCCGACCGCTTGGGGCTCTACGGCAATTGTGTCATCATCGACCACGGCTACTCACTGCAGAGTCTCTACGGCCACATGAGCCGGATCACAGTTAAAGTGGGCGATACGGTTTCAAAGGAGCAGCAGATCGGCATCAGCGGTGCGACGGGCATGGCTTTTGGCGATCATGTGCACTTCAGCATGATGATTGCGGGCGTGCAGGTGGATCCGAAGGAGTGGTGGGATGAGCACTGGATCCATGACCGGATTCTGAGCAAGATCGGCAGCGGTGCGGAGAAGATTACGGCCGCAACTGCTAGACCGAATGCGCCGGCATCGCATTCGGGAACCGCGGTAGCGGTGGCGCATCGGCGACGGAGACGCTAATCTGTCAAATCACCGTACGCGAGCACTCGTTTGAGCATTTCGATCGCTAAGAAACTCCAATTCTGGCGCTTCCGGCGAGCGAAGGCTCCGAACATCCCGCATCGGCGGCTGCCCGAAAAAACGACTGTATTCGCGATTGAACTGGCTGGCGCTTTCGTATCCCACCTCGAACGCGGCGCTGGCGGCATCCATACCATCCAGCAGCATCCGCTGCCGCGCAACGTGCAACCGGAGCTGTTTCTGGTATTGCAGAGGGCTCATGGAAGTTAACGACCGGAAATGATGGTGTAGAGTCGAGACGCCCATGCCTGCGATTTCCGCGAGACTTTCCACCCGAAGCGGCTTGGCATAATTCGCCTTGATCCAGGCAATTACTTTTGCTGTCCGATGACTCTGATCACCGAGTGTCGCGATGGCCCGAAGATGTTGGCCCTCCGCGCTTCGGAGAATCCGGTAAACGATCTCGCGTTGAATCAACGGACTCAAAAATGGAATGTCCCGCGGGCTGCTCAACAGATCAATCAGGCGGGAGAAGGCATCGAGCAACCCCAGCGTCGTTTCAGCAGTTGTGATTGCAGGATTATCGGACGGAACTTCGGCCACGTGGATCTCGTCCCGGCCGAGAAGCTCTCGGACCATGGGCATTTCCAGCTTGAGACGTAAGCAGAGATACGGTGAGTCTTCGCTCGCTTCGATGACACGGCTAATGACGGGCAGATCGATGGATGTGAGCAGGAATTCCGAAGGATCGTAGAGGAAAGTCCTTCCTCCCAGTTCCACGCGCTTTCGCCCTTGCACGACCAACGCCAGGCTGGGTTCGTACGTCGCCGACATGGGTGCTGTGGGCGCGGTCCGGCGATAAAGCGTCAGCCCGGAAACTGTGGTTTCCAGGATCTCTGAGCAGCCAATCAATCGAGCAACTTTACCGGCCAGGTCAGCCCGCAACTGATGTGCTGGACTTATCGGCACAAAGGACTGTTGACCGGAAGTTTTCGTAGAGATTGCCTCGCTTTCCTCTTTACAGCTTAGATCGCCATACGAGTCGCTGAACAGGCCGGATGGCGGACTTCGAGAGAAATAGGCAAGAAATCAGCAGAATTAGGATACCCGATCAACACCGCCTTTCTCTACGCTGGAGATGAGAAGGAACGAATCCGAAGGAGACGGAATGCAAAAGCGAAAACTTGGAAAGAGCGGCCTCGAAGTCTCAGAGATTGGTCTCGGTTGCATGGGGATGAGCTTCGGTTATGGTCCAGCCGCAGATAAGCAGGAGATGATCTCGCTTATCCGGGCGGCCGTCGAACGCGGCGTTACCTTTTTCGATACGGCTGAAGTCTACGGTCCGTTCGCGAATGAAGAACTGGTGGGCGAAGCACTAGCGCCATTCCGGGGACAAGTGGTGATCGCCACCAAGTTTGGGTTCAAACTGAAGCCGAACCGAGAACCGGGCTTTGTCGGACTCGACAGCCGGCCACAGCACATCAAGGAGGTCGCCGAAGGCTCGCTCCAGCGGCTCAAAGTGGATGCCCTTGACTTGTTCTACCAGCATCGCGTTGACCCCGAAGTACCAATCGAAGACGTCGCGGGAGCAGTGAAAGGACTTATCCAGGAAGGCAAAGTCAGGCACTTTGGGCTTTCCGAACCTGGAGCGCAGACCATCCGCCGCGCACATGCGGTTCAGCCCGTTGCCGCCGTCCAGAGCGAGTACTCGCTGTGGACGCGGGGTCCCGAAGCCGAGGTGCTGCCGACTCTTGAAGAGCTAGGAATTGGGTTCGTCCCGTACAGTCCGCTCGGCAAAGGATTCTTGACCGGCAAAATGAACGAGAAAACGACTTTCGACGCTACCGATTTTCGTAATATTCTGCCTCGTTTTACGCCGGAAGCTCTGAAGGCGAACCACGCCTTGGTTGACCTGATCGGCCGAATAGCCGAGCGGAAGAAGGCGACGCCGGCGCAGATTGCGCTCGCCTGGGTACTTGCCCAGAAGCCGTGGATCGTTCCGATCCCAGGAACGACCAAACTGACCCGGCTAGAGGAGAACATCGGAGCGGCAGCGGTACAGCTGTCACCGGATGATCTTCGCGAAATTGAAAACGAGGCTTCAAAAATCGCGGTGCAAGGAGCCCGATATCCGGAGCACATAGAAGCTATGACGGGCCGCTAAGCAAACGTGTGAAGGAGTTCTGCTATGGCGGCATGGTCTAACGACGAGTTACGAAAGATAGCCGAGGCTGACGATTTGCACGTCTCGCCGTTCCGTGAGGACGGTGCGACGTACGGCACGCCCACGTGGATTTGGTCAGTCGCGGCTGATGGCGGTCTGTATGCACGAGCCTTCAACGGACAGGGTTCGCGTTGGTATCAGGCGGCCATGCGTCAGAGGGCGGGGCGGATCACTGCCGCGGGCATGCCAAAGGACGTCACCTTCGAGCGAGTAAATGGGCCGATCAACGATGTCATCGACGATGCCTATCGAGCCAAGTA
>JAFAUR010000777.1 GCA_019243205.1 Acidobacteriaceae bacterium
CGATTTCGCGCAGGTTCAATTCCTCTTTGTAGTAGAGACTGAGAACGGTGCGTTCATTCTCGGGCATTTTGCCGATGCCTTCGGCGATGACGCGCTCGAGCTCGGAGTTTTGCAGCAAGCGTTCCGGCGATTGTTCTTCGTCGTCGGCGATGAAACGGATGAGGCCAACTTCCTCGCCGTTTTCGATGACGTCGAGACTACCGAGCGAAACGCCGCGGAGATCGACCATCCAGTGTTGATATTCGGCGAGAGGGATGCCGAGTTCGGCGGCGATTTCGTCTTCTGAAGGAGAGCGCTTCAGCCGCTGCTCGGCTGCGGAGATGGCGTCGGCCACCTGTTTCAAATGTTTGCGGCGATGCGAGGGGATGCCGTCGAGGCCACGAATGCTGTCAAGAATGGCGCCGCGGATCTTATATTCGGCGTAGGTCTTGAGCGACGCGTTATGACTTGGATCGAAATTGTCGACCGCCGCCATAAGGCCGACAATACCAGCCGAGATCAAATCATCGAGCTGAACGCTGGCGGGCAGCTTCTCGTGGATGCGCGAGGCGATCCAGTTGACCTGCGGAAGATGCTCAAGAATGAGCTCCTCGCGCTGTTGCGGTGATTTGGCGACGGCAGCCTCGGCGTACATGGCAAACCCGGTCAGGCGGCGGAAAGTCCAGCCACGGCCGAACGCTCAGAGATCCAGCTGGTCAGAGACGGCTTGGTGGCTTCGAGAATGTCTTGAGGAATGCCCTGACCGTTCGTCAGGAAGGAAATCGGGAGACCGGTTTTCATCGCGTGCTCGAGGATTCCCCCGTAGGTTTCGATTTCGTCCAGATGTGTAAAGAGAAGCTTCGAAGGTGAAAAAATCTCAAAACGTTCCCAGAACTTTTCGAGGGCTGAAGAACGGATGTAGGCAGGAAGAACGAGCTGCACTTCGAGTTCGGGATGAGCCCTTGTGAAAGCTGCGAGCTGTGCTGCTTCGTCCATATCGGCGGGTCCGAAGCCCGGAGTGTCGATCAGAACAAGCCGCTTATTGGCACATTCTTCGAGGGCCTGGTCGAGACCAAATAGCGTTTGGACGGCTTCGAAGCCGACGCCGAGAATGCGGGCGTAGCTGCCGAGCTGTTCGGCACCCCCGACTCGCAGCGTGTCGGTTGAGAGGACACGCAGAGGTGTGCGAGTGCTTAAGCCGTGATTGACGGCGAGCTTAACGAGTGTAGTCGTCTTGCCCGCGCCGGGAGGGCCGACGAGCATCACGACTTTCCGGTTCGAATTCGGCTTGCCGAGTTCGGCGTTCACCGTGAAACGACTCTCGACATGCGCGAGTAGCGCGCGTTCGGCGGTCTGAGGATCGGGAAGGTTCAGGTTTTTGTATCCGGAATTAGGGCCGAAGGGATTGAGTTCGGCACGAAGCTGCTTATCGGCAGCCTCGATCAGCTCGGCCGTCAAAGCGTGCGAGAAGCCGCCGTCGACGAGATCGTGGCGAAGCATTTCGAGTTCGGGCCGGATGGGGGGATGGAACCGGCCGGCGGGTGCGCCCGAGCCACTGGCAATGGACTGCTTCATGGTCTCCAGTTGGCGACGAATCTCTGCCATTTCGCTGGCGAAATTATCGGATTGAGATGGGGCAGCGGCTTGCACCGGAGCCTGCGCTTTGCGAGCGGGCAAGACTTCGCTTGCTACGCCGAAAACAACTTCATAGGTTCCGAGATGCATTTGTTCAGCGGAGAGTTTACGTGAGTTCAGGAGCATGGCCTCAGGACCGAGCTCGCCGCGCGCGCGCTCAATGGCTTCTCCGACGGATTTTGCGAAATAGGACTTTAACTTCATTGCTTAGATGACTCCAAGAGAGATGATCTTGACGCCTGACGGGACTTCGTTGTGCGAGATGAAAGAAACGTTGCTGAGTGTCGATTCCACCATCTGGCGGAGGAAGTAGCGCGCTCCAACGCTGGTGACAATGGCCACGGGCACTTCCCGACGGTCGAGCTTGCGCTCGATGCGAGTCGCAATTTCACGCGCGATTTGTGGTGAGAGTACGAGGATGCTGTTGGACTCGCTGTGCTGCACGGCAGATTCGATGGTTTGTTCCGTACTCGGCTCGATGAAGTAGGCGGGCAGCTCGCCCTTTTGATTCAGGTACGGCTTCACGACCGTTCGGCGGAGCGCCTGGCGCACGTATTCGGTGAGAAGCACAGGATTTTTCGTGCTGGCGGCGGCCTCGCCCAGAGCCTCGAGCATGGTGACGCCGTCGCGAATGGAGACGTGTTCCCGTAGCAGATTCTGAATCACGCGTTGGACCGTTGCTAACGAAAGCAGTTTGGGTACCAAATCCTCGACCACCTTCGGATTGTCTTGCGCTACGCGATCGCAGAAGAGTTTGGCGTCCTGACGCGAGAACATTTCGCTCGCGAACTGGCGAATGAGCTCCGAGAAGTGCGTGCCGATGACGTTGACGGGATCGACCACCGTGTGGCCGGAAGCGCGTGCAGCATCGACTTTGTCTGCGGGCACCCATAGCGCGGGTAATCCGAATGCGGGCTCGCGCGTTTGCTGGCCGGGGAAGTTCTTGTCTGCTTTCGTCGTGGGAAGCGCGAGCTCGCTGCCGGGTAGGAGCTCGAAACGCCCGATTTCACTGCCTTTCAAGAGAATCAGGTACTCGCGCGATTTGAGCGAGAGATTGTCGGTCACACGCACGGGCGGGAGCAGATAACCCATGTTCGTGACGAACTGACGCCGGATGCCAGCAATCTTTTTGAGCAACGATGAACTGGCGCCACCGGCGACGAGATTCACCAGGCCGAGGCCGACTTCGATGGAGATGGGCTCGACTTTCAGGAGCGATTCGAGATTGTCCTTGGCAGCCGGGGGCGCGACGGCCGTCTGTTCTTTGACGACAGCGGCATTTTTTTGACGCTTGTTCCAGGCGAAGGCTCCGAGCCCGCCGCCGAGAATCAGGAAGGGTAGAGTGGGGAGGCCCGGGAAAGCGGCAAGCGCGATCAGAACACCGCTTGAGAGGAATAGTGGTTCGACTTTTCCGAACAATTGCTTGCCGAACTCTTCGCCAACGCGTGCTTCAGAGGTGGCGCGTGTGACGATGAGACCACCTGAAACGGAAATCATCAGCGCCGGGACGACGGTGACGAGACCATCCCCGATGGTCAGGACCGTGTAGGTCTGGAGCGCGTGCTTCAGCTCCATGCCGTGTTGCAGGACGCCGATGAGAAAGCCCGCAATGATGTTGATCGCGGTGATGAGGATGCTTGCGATAGCGTCCCGCTGGGTGAAACGCGATGCGCCGTCCATCGCGCCGTAGAATTCGGCTTCGGCTGAGACCTGCTTGCGGCGGCGGCGCGCTTCAGCTTCGTCGATAAGCCCGGCATTCATTTCAGCGTCGATCGACATCTGTTTGCCGGGCAGCGCGTCAAGTGTGAAGCGGGCGGACACTTCCGAAATGCGGACGGCGCCATGGTTGATGACGATGTACTGGATGGCGATCAGGACAAGAAAGATGACCGCGCCAATTACATAATTCCCGCCGACAACGAAGCTGCCGAAGGCTTCGATGACACTACCCGCCGCGGCGGTGCCGCTGTTTCCGTTCAGCAGGATGAGACGCGCCGAGCTGACGTTTAGTGAAAGCCGGAACAGCGTCAGCAGGAGGAGAGTGGTGGGGAAAACGCTGAAGTCGACGGGCTTCAGGATGTGCATCGCGACCATGAGGACGATGACGGACATCATGATGTCGACCACGATCAGGAGATCGAGGATGATCGGCGGCAGCGGCGTGATGAGTGCGACAACGATGGCGAGAACGGCGACGGGCGCCGCGAACTTGCCGATATCCGGCATCACGAATTTCTTCGGTGATACAGCGCCCGCGGGCGCGGGCATCGCTTGTGACTGAGTGGACATGGCGCTAGCGGAACAGGCGAAACATTATGAGGGCAATTTTCGGCCCATCACGCGATAGATATAGGCCAGGATTTCGGCGATGGCTTTGTAGAACTCAGGCGGAATGGCATTACCAACTTGAATGGAACCGTAGAGTGCGCGCGCGAGCGGAGGATTCTCAATGATGGGAACCTCGTTTTCGACCGCGATCTGACGAATGCGCAGGGCCAGCCAGTTTTTGCCTTTGGCGACGCAGACCGGACACGGCATGCTGTCGAGTTCATAACGGATCGCGACGGCATAGTGGGTGGGGTTGACGATGACGGCGTTGGCTTTGGGCACGTCACGCATCATCTGGCGGCGAAGGAGATCGCGGCGCAAACGGCGGATGCGCGCTTTGATCTGGGGATCGCCGTCATTGCGCTTCATTTCTTCTTTGATTTCCTGCTTGCTCATGCGGAGGGTGGCGGAATGCCGCTGGTATTCGCGGAGGAAATCGACAGCCCCGAAGAGGATGAAAATAGCGGCGCCCTTCCATAGCAGGCCGGTAATCATTCCGCCAACCTGCGTGATGGCTAAGGGGACGGGCTGGAAAGGCAAGCGAATCAAAGCCGCGGCGTGTTGGGCGAACAGTGACTTGATGGCAATGCCCATTACGGCGAGAAGCAGGATCGCTTCAATGACGGATTTCAGATTCTGCGCGGGAAGACGGCTCAGTTTTCCCATCGGGTTCAGGTTGCTGAATTTCGGCGTCAAGCGAGCGACGCTGAAGCCCATACCGGTAATAGCGAGATGCACGGCAAGCACAAGCGCCATGATCATGCTGCCGGCCATCAAAACCGGAACAAGCGTGCTAACGGCGAGATTGCGCAGCAGGTGGATCCAGTCGGCTTCGCCAAGCTCATGCTGAATGCCGGCTTCGAACACCGTAATGGCAGAACGCTGCAGGGTGGAAGACCAATCGGGAAGCTTGTTGCTGACGAGTACGAGCGCGGTGCCAAACACGAGGGCGCCGATAAGGCCTCGGGTAGAAACAAACTGGCCGCGTTCGCGGGCCTGCTTCAGGCGTTGTGGTGTCGGTTTCTCGGTCTTGTTGCCGTCTTGCGCTGCCATCGTGCATCAACGACCGAAGGTGGCCTGAATTTGGCGGAATGTTTCACTCGAAAACGATTCGTAGAGTGACGGGACAACGGCGAACACTGTTGCTAAAGCGATCAGGGCTATCAGCATTTTGATCGAGAACGCGTGATGGCTGAGGTGCAGCTGAGTGCTGACACGACCGAGGAGAGCCATTGCAATATCGACCATCAGCAGGAGCGCAATGACGGGAGAAGCGAGACGGAGGCCGACGACAAAGACGTTTGAGCCCAATTGAATAACCGTTGTGGCCAGATGGCGCGACAGCGTGAACGAGCTCGGAGGAAAGCTGTCGAGGCTGGCAGCGAATGCAGCGATGATGTAGCGGTGAAGGCCGGTGGTGAAGAAGAGGAGTCCGGCGGTGAGTTGCGCCAGGACCGGCAGCACGTCGGAATCGGCCTGGGTGGTCGGATCGACGACCGAGGCGTAGCCGTACCCGGCCTGGAGCGCGAGGATGCGTGCACCGAAAGTGATCGACTCCGAGATGAAGCTGACCATCAGTCCGATGGCCGTGCCGAGCCCGATCTCCGCAAGAAGCCAGATGCAGAGCGTGCCGAGGCCGATCCCCTGAGCTTGTATCGAAGGCCAGCGAGGGTACAGGGCGATGGTAGACGCGAGGGCGATGGCTATGCGCGCTACACTCGGGCCCGCCTCGTTGACCGGCATCGGGATGAAGACGAAGATGCCCAGTATGCGCGAAACGACCAACGCAAACGCAAGGAGCGTCGATTCGGAAACGACGAGTTCAGTGTGCATACTGGGCCAGGTCGCCCAGAATGGATGTGGCGTACGCGGCAGCCCGGTGCAGCATCCAGGGCATGAGTAGGATGATGCCGACGAGACAGGCGGCAAGACGCGGCACGGTGCTGAAAACCGGGTCCTGCAGAGAAGTCGCGATCTGAATGATGTTGATGAGGATACTGAGCGCGAAAGAAATGAGCAGAAGCGGCGCGCAGATCCAGAAAGCCGCCATTAAGGCCTGCGCGATGATGTGGATCACAAACTGAGAAGTCATGGGAATCGCAACTTAAAAGAAACTTTTCATGAGGGAGCCAATGATCAGATTCCAGCCGTCGACGAGAACGAACAGCAGAATCTTGAACGGCGCGGAGACCATCGCGGGCGGCAGTTGCATCATGCCGATGGAGAGCGTCACCGACGCAACTACGATATCGATGACGAGGAATGGAAGAAAGAGAACCGCTCCGATCTGGAACCCGGCTTTTAGCTCGGACAAGATGTACGCGGGGATGAGCACTTTCAGGCTGATATCGGAAGGGTTGCGCGGTAGCGGCTCGCGCGAGATTTCGACG
>JAFAUR010000808.1 GCA_019243205.1 Acidobacteriaceae bacterium
GAAGCTGGAGCGCGCCCACGTAGTGAAGGAACTCAGAGCGACGTTTTCCGCCACACCCAACCTCGAAGGCTACCGTCCGGTCAGCAACACCCAATTCCCAAATCTTTTCCTGGCAGGTGATTGGACCCGTTCGGGATGGCCTGCAACAATGGAGGGAGCGGTCAGAAGCGGCTATCTTGCAGCGGAACAGGTTACGGGGTTTCTGGGGCATCGGGAGCGCTTCCTGTTGCCCGATATTGCATGAGCATTCAAACCATCGCCTCAGCCCTTCTCGAAGAAAAGCAAACTCCTTCTCATCTCACGCGGCGCGTTTA
This sequence comes from Acidobacteriaceae bacterium, assembly GCA_019243205.1. Taxonomy (GTDB): domain Bacteria; phylum Acidobacteriota; class Terriglobia; order Bryobacterales; family Bryobacteraceae; genus Bog-105. The sequence continues at coordinate 315 of JAFAUR010000808.1, forward strand.
CGATGCGCTTGCACCTGTCTACGGTGTTTCTGCCCAACTCTTCCATTCGCGCGCGCACACCGCCGCTCATCGAGCGTCGGGCATCGAGGATGGTGCGCGCGTTTTGGAAGTAGGTATGGGTTCGGGAGAAATGTTCGGCCGTCTTGTTACGGGAAATCCGGGGGGACAGACGTTTGGGGTCGATCTCTCACCCAATATGGCGGCTCGCTCGCAGGCCGACGTTCGCAGGAAGTTCCCCGAGGTCGCTGCGCAGTGCCAGGCTGCCGATGCTTCTCGCCTGCCGTTCGCAAGGCACTCCTTCGACGCGGTAGTCTGTTGTTTCTTGTTTGAGCTTCTCGGAGATGTGCAAATCGAGGATAGCCTCCTCGAAATCCGGCGTGTGCTGAAACCGGAAGGACGGCTTACGCTGACTCTTGTGGGAGAAAAAAAGCGAGCATTCAGCGCCGCTTATGCACTCGCTTCCAAAGTTGCCCCTGCGTTCTGGGGACGACAGGTAGACGAGTCCCTCGTCAACATGCTCCCATCGTTCGGATTCAACGTTGTGACCGATTTCTATCTTCGGCAGCTTTTTTATGTCTCGCGCGTGGTATCGGCGGTGAAGACTCAGCGTTGATTCGCTTTCAGGATCTTCTTACGAAGGCGTATCGATTTCGGCGTTACCTCGACGTATTCGTCCTCTTTGATGAACTCGATTGCCTGCTCCAGGTTGAGTATTTTGGGCGGAACCAGGCGTATTGCATCATCTGAGGTGGATGCCCGCATATTCGTCAGCTTCTTTTCCTTGACAATGTTGACGTCGAGGTCAGCGTTACGCGCATTCTCGCCGATGATCATGCCCTCGTAGACCTCGGTTCCCGGAGAAATGAGGATCGTCCCGCGCTCCTGAAGGTTGAAGATGGCATAACTCGTGGCCACGCCGGCGCGATCTGCTACAAGGGATCCGGTGGGCCGCATGTCAATGTCACCCTGCCATTCGATATATCCGTGGAAAAGCGAGTTCATGATCGCCATGCCCTTGGTGTCCGTCAGCATCTCGCTTCGCAAGCCAATCAGTCCACGCGAAGGAACCAGGAATTCCAGGCGCACTCGCCCGGAGCCATGGTTTATCATCTTCGACATCTTTCCCTTCCGGCTGCCCAGCTTTTCGATAACCACCCCGATAAACTCCTCCGGACAATCAATGATGAGGAGTTCCAACGGTTCCTGAAGCACACCGGCCACTGTGCGGGTCAGAATCTCCGGTTTACCTACCTGCAGTTCGTAGCCTTCGCGGCGCATCATTTCAATGAGGATGGCCAGTTGCAGTTCGCCCCGGCCCATGACTTTGAACGAATCCGGTCCGCCGGCCTCTTCCACTCGGATCGATACGTTCGTGAGTAACTCTTTGTCGAGACGGTCGCGGAGATTGCGCGACGTCACGAATTCACCTTCGCGTCCCGCGAATGGCGAGTTGTTGATCGTGAACGTCATTGCGATGGTCGGCTCATCGATCTGGATCTTTGGTAATGGTTTGGGATCCTCGGAAGCACTTACCGTCTCACCGATGGTGATGCCTTCCACGCCCGCGATGGCCAGAACATCACCGGGCTGCCCAACGGTCTCGTCCACGCGCTTCAGACCTTCGAACGAGTACAACTTGGTAATGCGCGTCTTCTGGAGGGATCCGTCCAGCTTACAGATGGCCACCTCATCGCCGTGACGCAGGGTTCCATTGAAGACACGCCCAATGGCCAGGCGGCCCAGGTACTCGCTGTAATCGAGATTCGCGACCAGCAGCTGCAGCGTGGCGTCCCGGTCCCCGTTGGGCCCGGGAATGGCGGTCAAAATTGTTTCGAAGAGTGGTCGAAGATTGTCGCTGTTATCAGCGGGGTCGAGTTTCGCGATACCGGCCTTCGCATTTGTGTAGACCACGGGGAAATCTAACTGGTCCTCACCCGCATCCAGGTCAATGAACAGGTCGTACACCTCGTTCAAGACTTCCTGGATGCGTGCGTCAGGTCGATCAATCTTATTGATCACGAGCACCGGAGGCAGTTTTGCTTCGAGAGCTTTCATCAGCACGTAACGGGTCTGAGGCAGCGGTCCTTCGCTCGCGTCGACCAGCAGCATGACACCATCAACGATTTTCAGTGCGCGCTCGACTTCTCCTCCAAAGTCGCTGTGTCCGGGCGTATCGACTATGTTGATTTTGGTCTGACCAAACCGAACGCCAGTGGTCTTCGCCAAAATCGTGATGCCCCGTTCCCGCTCCAGTTCATTCGAATCCATGACCCGCTCGGCCACTTCTTCGTTTGCTCGAAAGATCCCACTTTGACGTAACATCGCGTCCACCAGAGTGGTTTTTCCGTGATCAACGTGCGCGATGATCGCAATGTTGCGGGTGTTGCAGCTTCCGTTTTCCAACGACATTCGTAAGCTCCATGGTCTCATGCAGAGATGCCTGAAACGCGCCTGAGCAACAGCATCGATATGCGAACCTGTAAGCGGCAATGGCTTCAGAAGAGCTTCTACCGACGGTCGTCATTGTAGGACGTCCCAACGTTGGAAAATCGACTCTTTTCAACGCGATTCTCGGCGACCGGCGGTCCATTGTCGGTGACGAGCCGGGTATCACACGCGACCGCATTTACGGCGAAACGCAATATCGCGGCAAGCACTTCGGAATCGTCGATACAGGCGGCATAATCCCGCACGATGACGAACTAATTCCGACCGAGATTTTGAAGCAGGCCCGCGTTGCTCTCGAAAACGCATCCCACATCCTCTACGTGATCGACGGCCGGACCGAGATCACCGCTGCGGACCGGGATCTGGCCAAACTGCTGCGGCCTCTCGGGAAACCGCTGACGCTGGTTGTGAACAAAATTGACGCACCTGTGCGGGAGAACCTGGTGCCCGAATTCTATTCGCTCGGGCTCGGTGATCCTTTTGCCGTATCAGCCGAGCACAGGCGCGGCATCGACGAACTTCTGGCGCACGTCACCCAACCATTTCCGCGCGAAGAAGGCGTCGGCGAGGCCGCCGCACCCGAAGCAGAGCCACCGAAGCGAATCAAGGTCGCTATCATCGGACGTCCTAACGTCGGTAAATCAACCATGCTCAACGCACTGGTCGGAGCCGAGCGAGCTATCGTCTCGCCGGTGGCGGGAACGACCCGGGATGCCGTCGACGAGAGCGTGAGGGAAGGGAACACCATTTACCGCTTCGTCGATACGGCGGGAATCCGGCGTAAAGGCAAGACGACCCAAATGACGGAAAAGCTGAGCGTTGTGATGGCTCGGAGACATATCCGTATGGCGAACGTGGTTCTGTTGATGATCGATGCCACCGAGGGTATTGTCGGCGCAGACGCGACCATTGCCGGCTACGCTCACGAAGAAGGCCGCGCGGTCATTATCGTGGTGAATAAATGGGATGCTGCTAGTGACCAGAGCAAGCGCGGGTTTACGGAGGGCATCCGAGACCAGCTTAAGTTTCTGGATTACGCCCCCGTTCTGTTTGCGTCTGCCAAGAACGCGGAAGGCATTCGCCGGATCTTTTCGACCGTCCGGCGCTGCTTCGATTCGGCTTCAACGCGCATCTCGACCGGAGAGCTGAATCGATTTGTTGAGACGCTCAAATTTGAGAGTGACATCAAGATCTACTACATCACTCAGGCGTCCGTTCGCCCGCCCACTTTCGTTGTCTTTACGGACAAAGCCGACAAGGTTCACTTCTCGATCGAACGAGCTCTGATCAACAGATTGCGTGAACAGTTCGGCTTTGAAGGGACGCCGATTGTAATCAAGACAAAACGGCGATAAGCTTTTCAGTTGGCGCGAGGAAGAGTAAACCGAAACGTGGAGCCCTTGCCCGGCTCGGATTCTACCCAGATGCGGCCTCCCAGGGTTTCAACGATCTTCTTGCAGATCGCGAGTCCCAGTCCTGTTCCTTCGTACTCGTCTTTCCCGTGAAGGCGCTTGAACAATCCGAAAATCTGGTCGAAATATTGGCTGGAGATGCCAATGCCGTTGTCGCTGACTGAAAACGTCCAGTACTCGTCATTCGGTTCTGCCGAGATACGAATCTCCGGCGGCTCCGCCGATCTGTACTTCAGCGCGTTTCCGATCAGATTTTGGAACAGTTGCTGCAATTGCGCCCCGTGCATACGGATGCTCGGGAGCTCGGAATGAGATACCTTGGCGCCGCTCGCTCTCAAATCAGGTTGTAAGGTGTCCAGAGTTTGCGCGAGTACCTGATTCGCGTCGATGGTTTCGAGTGGCTGCTCGTCCGCGCTGGATGCCGTTGTGTACGCAAGCAGGTCGCGCATCAGCAACTCCATTCGTTGTGCGCCATGGACGGCGTGGTTAATATATTCCAGCGCTTGTGCGTCCAGCTTCCCGGCATACTTTTTTCCTAGAAGCTGGGTGAATAAGGAGACCATTCTTAGCGGCTCCTTAAGATCGTGAGAGGCCGAATATGCGAACTGCTCGAGATCGGCGTTGACTCGTCGCAGCTCGGCGTTCGAGCGCAGCAGAGCCTGCCCTCTTCGCCGCGACTCTTCGTACAGCCGCGCGTTCTCGATAGCTGCTCCGGCGCGCCTCGCGACCTCTTCGGCCGTGCGCAGATCATTTTCGTCGTAACGGCGGTCGGATTCAGACGCGCCGAACGTGATGACTCCGAGAACCCGGTCTCCAACCTTCATGGGAACGATCATGACGGACCGGAGCCCGAGCTGGCGGATTAGCCGTGCATGTTCCGGATCTCGCGCTCGCGCCTCGATCATTTCATCAGTCACTTCTTTCACGAGCATCGAACTGCCGGTTCGCAGCGCGACCTGCGCGACGTCACTCTCCGAAGGAGGATACTTCAGCGAGAGTTCCCTCGCCAGTTGTACCTTATCGGGTCGGGTGTGCTCGACAGACAGGCGCTTCACTTCTTTGTTCTCGTCGAGAATGCTGACGCTGCACCAATCAGCAAAGCCCGGGACCGCTAATTTGGCGAGGTTCGCCAGAGTCTGTTCATATTTCAGGGACGACGACAAGGCCGCGCCAACTTCGGCCAGAAATGCCGAGTCTCGTTGCGACGCTTCCGCCAAAGCACGCAATTGCAGTTGCCGTTCATAAAGCTCAGCTGTGCGAAGCGCCGAAGCGGCCAGATTTCCGAGAGCCGTAGAAATACGCACTTCGACATGCGTGAAATTGTGAGGTGTTCGCCAATAGAAGACCACAGTTCCCGACAAATGTCCGAAGATCTGAAGCGGAATGATGAGCATCGACCGCACGCCTTCATTCTTTAGGTCTTCAAGCCGAGGCGATAGCCAGCGGAGACTGCCGATATCTGCAACCATCGCCGGCTCAGTAAAATCGAGTGATCCTTGCGGCGCCGCGATCAGACTGTGATTCACATAGTCGGTCGATAGGCCGCTGCTCGAGCTGATGTGCCAGTAGTCAGCCGAGTCCTCCCGGCGCCATACCGCATAGGCGTCCGCCGATACAAAACGTCTTGCCAGGTCAACGATCTTGCTTGAGACATCGCCTGTCTCCGGTGAAGCCAATAGAGTTCCCGCCGCCTCGATCAGCAGCAGTAGTTCACGTTCGAGTGCGAGCTGTGCCTGTTCTGCCCGTTTCTGCTCGGTGACGTCTCTGACAATCCCCAGGACCGTACGTACGCTCTTATCAGGTGCGAACTCGGGAACTCCCGTTCCCTGATAGTTTCGAATGCTGCCATCAGGGGCCGCCATTTCGAATTCGACCGTCGCCGGTAGGCCCGTTGTGAAGATCTCATCCAGCTTCGCTTCCAACAAATCTGATATTGGCTTCGGCAGTCCCGCCTCGGAATGAGTCTTCTGAACAAAGAACTCGACAGGCAGTCCTGTCTTGCTTTCAATTGCTGGACTGACATATTGAAAGCGGCGGTCGCGGCTGAACCGGCAGATGATGTCGGGCAGACTTGCCAGAAGATTTCGCGATTCCTCTTCTCGCGCTTGCAGAGCTAGCTGGAACCGCCTTTGCTCACTGATGTCGCGAACAATTTTGGAAGCGCCGATGATGTGCCCGGATGGATCCCGAATGGGAGAGACGGTCAGAGAGACGTTGAGCGGCTTCCCGTCTTTGCCCTGCCGAACTGTTTCGAAGTGATGCACCGTTTGGCCCTCGCGGATTCGCTCCAGAACAGCCGGCATTTCGTCTGCTTTTTCGGGCACTGCAAGCATAGCTATCGGTTGTCCGATTGCCTCGGAGGCCAGGTGTCCAAAGAGGCGTTCCGCTGCGGCATTCCAACTTGTGATGATTCCGTTCAGGTCTTTACTGATGATTGCGTCGTCCGAATCCGCAACGATGGCTGCCAGATGAAGAGCCGCATGTTGTGCGCGTTTTTGTTCCGTGATATCGGATATTCGAACTACGATTCCAGCGACTTCGCCATTCACAAAATCAGGCACATAGTGCCCTTCAATGACACGGGTCTTGCCATCTTCGTATTTCACGCTGTCTTCGAAGGAAACAGTTTCACCGCTGAGAGCGCGCGAAATGTAGGGCCGGAGCGCCTCCATCGCCTCAAACCCGATGACCTCTTCCATGTGTTTCCCGCGCATCTCGGCGGCAGCAATCCCGAACCGTTCGGTGTACGCTTGGTTGGCGATTACATAGCGACGATCACGATCCACATACGACATCAAATCCGGAACAGAATTGATCATCAGCTGGATCCGTTCCCAACTTGCGAAGGTTTCGGGCAGTTCCGGTGAACCAGGCCCAGTTGTGACATCGCGCAACACGCAGACAACCGTCGCATGCTGACCGTCTGCGCCCAATTCGGGTGTGGCGATGCCGTTCAGCCGGATCGCCTTGCCTGAGGGATCAAGAAATGAGAATTCCGCCTCCAGTTCTTCGCCGGCCTCGAACGTCCGCCACACGAGATTCCGGAGCCAGAAAGACAGCTCAGACGGAATTCCGGACTGCTCCAGTTCCTTTTCTAAAAGGCGTTGTGGAGCGATGCCGGTGAGAGTCTCTAAACCCGGCGTCACAGACAACACTCGCAACTGCCGGTCGAAACGCAAGATCCCTGTTATGACGAAACGGACGGGTTTGTTGCCATTCCCGGCCTGGCTTGCCGGTGCGGCCCTCTGATCTGATCCTAATTCCGGCCCAGTAACTTTACGCGCCGTCACATGCTGTCCTGGAGCTTTCCAGTTCAGAACTTACTTTATCGGAACTTGTTTCACGACAACATTGTCGTTTTCGTCAAACACGCGGATGGCAATCACCTGTCCCGTAGCCGCCTGAAAGCTATAATCCAACATCTGAGAGTCAGTCACTTTAGTCGTCGGCATGAGCGGCACCCAATCGCCGCCGTCGATGGAGTATTCGGCTTTATCAACCCAGCTCAGGGCATCTTTAGCCGTGAAAGAGATCTCGAGGGTTTTACCCTTCTCATTCACGTTCATGTTCGTAATCTCAGGAGGTGAATTGTCGATCGTAAAAGGATCACTTTCGAGCGACGTCTCTAAAGCGTCTGCCGGAGTATTCGCCGGTGAGTCGCTGGCCCTTACGCGCACGACGTATTCGCCGTCCGCGAAGCTCGCGCTATCGAAAGAGTAATACCGGTCATGGATGTCCTTCTTCACAGGTCGCCACTCCGATTCCTTTTTTCCCCGAATCTCAACTGCGTAGACCAGAGGGTCACCGTTCGGATCAGAAGCTCCCCACCGAATCGTGACGAAGCCCTTGTTGTACTGCAGGGTCGAGTTCGCTGTTATTTCCGATCCCGCGCTGGAAGATCCAGACTTCTTCTGCCCAACCGGTGGCAGCGAGAGTGTTTGCGGCGCGCCCGACGGCATCACTGAGCGCTCGAGCGAAGCCGAGCTGGGCGCCAGCCTGTAATTGAAGGGCGCAATCTCTATCGGACCCACTTTGGGCGCGATATTCTTCGGGAGCCAGGCAATGTCCACCGTGCTGACCTCCGGCGAATCGGAACCCGGCGAGCACGTGAGTGTCAGCCGGTATTGAAGAAATCGAGCGGGAGGAGATTCTATCTGGCCTCCCAGAACACGGTTCGGGACTTTGGCCCACTCGCTCCAGTTGCTTTCCGGGTTATTGAGATTCCCGCTACGGCTTTCAAGGAGAATCGATCCCCCGCTCGCAGTGGAAACGAGGTGAATCTTCCCCCAATATGCGAAGTCATTTGCATCAAGAACTTCGCTGATCAGAGTGCCTGAACTCTCTCGTCCCGCGCCGAGAGAATAAATGTTTCCAACATTCCCGGTGGCCGCATAGACCACTCCGTTCTGGCCCTGGAACAATGCCGTTACCTGAGTTGGCGGTGTGTTCACGAGCTGCGTGGAAAGCTGATCAGAGTCGACCCGGTAGATGATCCCCTTATTGCCGGTCCCAAGCAGCGGTTTGCCCGAACCGTCGAAAGCGATCGCGTATACCAGGTCTGTTCCCGAGCTCCAAATCCGTTCGGCGAACCCGTCTTTCGCGATTCGGTAGACTTCGGAACCTCCCGTAACCGTCGCGCTGAACGATCCGACCGAAGGCGGTAGGCTGGGAGGCGCGGATCCGGACCGGGGCGCTCCTGTTGACGTTACCGGTGCCTGCGAAGACGGGAGTGCAGGCGCGTTCCCGACCACCGAGGCGCCACCCGTTTTGCTTCCGATCGCCGATGCGTAGATCACACCCTGACGTTCGGCAACGGCGGTGACTTCACGTTTGCCTGCTTGGTAAATTACGAATCCTTTCCCGCTCGGTGAGATGCGGATGATCAAACCATTTGGCTCCGTCCCGATGATCAGATTGCCTTTCTCATCCATCGTCATCGAGCGCGCGTGCGTCTCGTCAGTTTCGAAGAACTTGACCCCCTTCCCATCAGGAGGAATCCGATACACCACGCCGGACTCACCCGTTGCGAGAAACAAGTCGCCGTTGCGACCGAACAGCATCGACCAGATGTACTTGCATTTCGGATCGAAGAAGAGAACAGGCTTTCCGTTTTCAATCCGGTAGACCTTCGCGTCCGGCAGAACAGCGGCGTAAACCCGGTCCTGTTTGTCTATAGCGAGCGCATGCACTTCCAACCCGGGAAGCTCCGTGGAAACGCGAGGTTTGCCCCCTCGGGGCAGAGCGAAGATTTTCGTTGTTGCGCCGGTCGGCGCTCCGCCTGCGTAATATAGCGTGCCTTTCGAGTCCTGTACTACCGCCCACAAATAGGGAACCGTTGTGCTGTCCAGTTCTTTCAGCTCAGGAGCGAGACTGAGACGCCCGTC
>JAFAUR010000948.1 GCA_019243205.1 Acidobacteriaceae bacterium
GTCGACTTCCCCGCTTCCAGCCCGTGGGTCCTGGCCTGCGGCGGCACGAATCTGGTCGCAAGCGGCAGCACCATCGTGTCGGAGACCGTGTGGAACGACGGGACCGATGGCGGTGCTACCGGCGGAGGCGTGAGCACTCACTTCTCCGTGCCGTCGTACCAGGCGAACCTCACGGTCACGTCCCAGCGCGGAACAAGTAAGCTAAGCGGACGCGGCGTACCGGATGTAGCTGGAGTGGCAGACCCGGAAACCGGGTTCGTTGTCTTCGTTGATGGCGAGCAGGGCGTTGTTGGCGGCACTAGCGCTGTTGCACCGCTATGGGCGGGACTGATCGCGCTCGTGAATGAGCAAGCAGACGAGAACCTCGGTTGGTTTCATCCTCAGCTCTATAGCACCTGGGCTCAGCACAAAGCCTTACACGATATCGTTTCTGGGAATAACGGTGACTTCGCAGCTACCCCCGGTTGGGACGCCTGCACGGGCTTGGGCACGCCAAACGGCCAGGCCATTCTCGCTCTCGTGAAGTAATTCGTGATGGAGGAGAAGCGGGACGCTAAGGGCGCGTTCCGCTCACTCCAATTTCCGCCAGTATTGACTCGCACGCGCCGCGGGGATCCGCGGCCCGGGTCACCTGCCGTCCGATCACAAGAAAATCGGCCCCGTCTTTGATTGCATCCTGCGGTGTAGCAACCCGCTTCTGATCCGCGTTTGCCGAACCGGCAGAACGCACCCCCGGAGTTACCAGTTTTAGCGACGGTCCACCGATCTCGCGCACGCGCCTCACTTCCAGCGGGGAGCAAACGATTCCGTCCATTCGGCTCTCCACTGCTTTCCGCACTCTCAACTCCACCAACTGCGAAACCGGGACAGAATACCCAAGGTCAGCCAGATCTTCTTCATCAAAGCTCGTAAGGACTGTCACGGCGAGCAGTTGAGTGGCAGCGCTTCCCCGCCCTTCATCTGCTGCCGCCATCACAGCTCGGCTGCCGTGCACAGTCAGAAACTGCACTGTCCCGGATTCCGCGATGCGAGCCGTCGCACGCTTAACGGTTTCACCGATGTCATAGAGCTTGAGATCGAGAAACACCCGCTTGCCATGCGCGTGAACCTGGCGTACAAAATCCATGCCACCGACCGCGTACAGTTCCATCCCGACCTTGTAAAACTCGGCCGCGCTGCCGATCTGGCCAATCAGCTTTTCCGCCTGCCCAACGCTGTCGACATCGAGCGCGATGATCAGCGGATTCAAACTATCACCTCGATAGGTTTCGCTCCCCGGCGCTTCACGTTGCCGATGACATAAGCTTCCGGGCGAAGCTCCATCAACTTGCGGGCATCCGGCTCGGGCATCGCGGCCAGCAGACCGCCTGAGGTCTGCGGATCGTAAAGAAGTGCCTCAATTTCGGTAGGAATCTCGTCCGGCAGCAGAACACAACTCTCCACAAAGTCCCGGTTATTCGCCAACCCGCCCGAGTGTGCACTCGCTTTCGAATATTCGATTGCACCGGGAAGAAACCGTACGGAACTGGCGGAAATTTCCAGTGTGACCTCACTCGCAAGAGCCATCTCCCGCGCGTGCCCCAGCAGACCGAAGCCGGTGACGTCGGTACAGCCGTGCACCGTGAGCGCTTGCATCGCCGTGCACACGTCTCGGTTTAACGTCAGCATCTGCCGGATCGACGCCTCCATGTCTGGGTCGTGCACGATGCCTTTCTTGAGCGCAGTCGAAATTACGCCGGTACCGATGCGCTTTGTGAAAACCAGGACGTCGCCGGCGCGAGCGCCTCCATTCGTCCACACGCGACTCGGATCGATGAGACCCGTTACCGCGTAACCGAACTTAATCTCGTCGTCGTTGATGCTGTGGCCGCCGAGTATGACCGCGCCGGATTCGTGTATCTTCTCAGCGCCGCCTTTCAGAATTGTTTCCAGGTCGCGGATCTCGCCTTTGCCCGGAAAGACAACCAACGACAGAGCCGTCACCGGCCGTCCGCCCATTGCGTACACGTCACTGAGCGCGTTGGCCGCCGCGATGGCCCCGAACTGGTAGGGGTCGTCCACAATGGGCGTGAAGAAGTCTACCGTTTGGACCATTGCAAGCGGCGCTCCCCCCGGCTGCGTAAGATCGTAAACGCCCGCGTCGTCCGCGTGATCATACCCGACCAGCACCTTTTCGTTCTTAACGCGCGGGACAGCTCTGAGTGCGCGATCGAGAATCTTCGGGCTGAGCTTCGCGGCGCACCCCGCGGCCTTCACGTTCGCGGTCAGTTTGGTCGGCATTATCTTCAGTTTAAAGAGCTGTCACGTAAGCCTCGACAAACTCCCACTCGAGCCAGGCGTCGAGCAAGGGGAAGTAAAGACCGAGCCAGATAGGTCCTTCCGCCAGACGGCTCACCAGGGCCGCATAATTCTCCAGTTGTTCGCGATAGCGCCGCCCCTCCTCTTTCAGGAAGCGTTCCAGATTTGCGCCTTCGTGTTCACTGGTTTTAAAATCAATGATCCACAGCTTGCCTTCGCCATCCCGAAACATGCGATCGATCGTTCCCGAGATGAGTTGATCCCCGATCGTCCCGGCAATCGGCCATTCGGAACGGGCTTCTCCGTGGCCCGCGAAAATCCACCGCCCACGCTCACTGTGACAAGCGGCCGTAACCGCTTGTACGACTTTGTCCGCCGCCGCAGAAATGTCGGAATCGAGCACACCGAGCCGCAGAAGCTCGGAGCGAATTGTGCCTTCCATTCCGGCAATTCGTCGCGAATCCCATTCATCCGGCCCCGTCTGCGAAACAAGTTTCAGAATCTCGTGTACGAGCGTCCCGACATGGCGCCCCGTGCCGCTGACCCACTCGTAGGTAATCTGGCGCGCGGACGCAGTCGCTCGCCGTAACTGCGGTTCCCATCGGACAGACTCGGCAGGGCGCGGTGCATGCCAGTCTGCCGGCAAGCGCCGCAGCAGAGTTTGCGGTCTTGCCTTGTCGATCTGAAAAAGATTCGCTTGAACAAGCTGCTTACGACGAGCCAAGCTCTCGAATTCTTGCTTGAAGTCAGGCCAGATCATGCCAAGAAACGTGGTCTCAGCTGCCTTGCAACACCCGCCCCCTTTCTTCCGCTTGACCGACCCGACCAGATACAGATGATTCCGGGCGCGCGTGCAAGCGACATAGAACAGCCTCTTCGCTTCGTGCCGGTTCTTTTCCTTCAACTCGTCGCGGACACGGCGATAATCGACATCCTCTTCACCTCTCTGAGGTTCCGCCGCCACGTCGAGCTCAACCGTGGCATCCGCATGAGTGATTTCGGTCCAACTGAGCAGTTCGGTCTCCTCACCAAGGGGCCGATTGCCGAGCTTCGGAATGATCACGGTGTCAAACTCCAGCCCTTTCGCCTCGTGTATCGTCATCACGCGGACCCGGCTCTCTCCCATATTTGGCTTCGCGTATAGCCGCTCCAGGCGATCGCTCAGCAAGCTGAAATCGCGAATGGACCCACCTTCATCGAAGTCTTCCAGTTCATCGAAAAACGTCTGCGCATCTTCTCGATGGTTCAGCTGAGTCAGAATGGCAGGGCCACCGAGCGCAAGCCAGGTCTGTTCCACGACATCCCGCACAGGAACGCGGCCAACCGCGTAGACGGCATTGGTCAGGATCTCGCCTATGCGTACAGCACGCGCACGCCCATCAGGGGAAAGCCGCGCGATTTTCTCCGGATCATTTAGCAGGTCGAATACCGTTCTTTGGGGTTCGTCTTCAGCCAGGATTGCAAGGTCATGTAGCGTCAGCCCGCTCCAGGGCGCACGCAGGCAAGCCAGCCAGGAAACACGGTCTGCCAGATGCATGAGCGCCCGTGTCAGTGACAGCAGATCCAGGATGTGCTGCTGATCCTTCAGCGCATCGATCTCAACCGCCTGGTATGAAATACCCGCGCTGCGCAGCGCAGGCAAAACACTGTTGATGTGAGATCGGCTGCGCACAAGAATCGCGATGTCTGCCGACTTCGGGCTCTTCTCGATAATCCGAACGATCTCTCGCGCCTCCTCGGCTCCCTTGTCATCGAGCAGCGCAATCAGTTTCGGCGACGAACCGCCTTCCTTGCGAGCGGCAACTGCCGGACGAAGCTGTACCGCGCCCTCTTCGGGATTCTCCCGCGATAAGACGGCAGCGAGGTGCCGCTGCGCCCACTCGACGATCTCAGGAGTCGAACGGAAATTCGTTTTGAGGGCAAGTGGTTGCAGACGAACGGACCCAAGCTGTCGGGTATTCCAGGCCCGAAGAAACAACGCAACTTCCGCCGCCCGAAAGCGATAAATGCTCTGCACCGGGTCGCCCACCAGAAACAGGGTTCGCCCGTCACCATCGGACCATTGCGCCGTCAGGCCTTCAAGCAATTCGTATTGGGCGCGCGAAGTGTCCTGGAATTCATCAACCAGCAGATGTTCGATTCGATAGTCCAGTGAGTAAAGCAAGTCGCTCGGAGCTTCCGGTTGCCCGAGCGCAGTGATGGCCGCCTGCGTCACTTCGATGAAATCGACTGCGGAGCGCTGGCGAAAAACCTCCTTGAGCTCAGCGACTGACAGCTCCAGAAGTGCGAGGAAATCCGCCACCAGGGGGGACGCCTTGATAACCGGGCGCGACATCCACTGGTCCCGTTTGGCGAGCATGTCTGCGATTTGACTCTCGAGACGAGAGACATCGTTATCGAAGTGGAGGGCCACGCGCCGAAACAACTCTTTCGCGTGACTATCGCCTTCCGTCAAATGCTGGAGCATGCGCCGGGCAGCCAGCCGGTGCAGGTCGCCTGCATCTTCGACGACCTGACCGAGCCCGCCAGCCTCTGAGACGATGGGCATTTGTCGAACCAGGCTGGCGCAAAGCGAATCGATCGTCTGAATCTGCATGCGGCCGGAGTCTTCAAGCAGCCCCCAGTCCTGCTTACGGTCGTTCACCAGCGCGGCACGCGCCAATTCCCGAGTGCGCTGACCGAAGCCGTTCAGCTCCGGCGAATCTTCTCCAGCCCCGGCCAGCGCCTCACTTACTCGAGCTTTCATCTCGGCGGCGGCTTTCCGCGTAAACGTCATGGCGACGATTGATTCCGGACGCTGTACGAACGCGAGCAGCCGCAGATAGCGCTGCACGAGTAAACCCGTTTTGCCGGATCCGGCTGGCGCCTGGACAATATAGGATCGGTCTGGCGTCAGTGCCTCTTCCCGTTCACGCCAGTCCGGGAGCAGTTCGCTAGTCGTCATCTTCCTCGTCTTCAGCCGACCTTTGCTCTGCTATTCGACACAGCGGCTTCTGATTGCAAAAGCTGCAAGCCCCAGGCAGAGGATCGACCGCGGCGTATCCGCCAATGAACTCAGCTGCGAGCTTCTGAATGGCTGCCCGGGATTGCTCCAGATAATCGTCCCAATCCGAACGGACGCTTCCCGAACTTTTTGACTTCTCGGGGAAATGCGGCGTACGCGAGAAGCCGACCCCTTTCAGATCGCGCGGTTTCATTTGCGCAAAGAAGACGCCTTCCACCGGTTCCTCCAGCGACGCGGCGTAGACCAGGAGCTGTGGCTCGGCGGGGCGGTTGCCCGCCAGGTTCTTTGCTTTCTGCTCACCGCTCTTGTAATCAATGAGCAGAACTCCGCCATTGTCCAGCCGGTCGATCCGGTCCACTCGCAGCCTGAGATGTAATCCTTCCAGTTCAAATGAGCGACGCTCCTCCATGTGCTCCACAGTGAACGGCTGCTTCCGCTGCCGCTCGATTGCGAGCCACTCTAGAATCAGCTCTTTCAGCCGCTGCCGCTCAGTTGAAATTGCTAGTTCGTGCAACGGGCTGCTTCCGTCGTCTTTGACCGTGGAGTCAACCGCCGATCGGACCATTTCCTCAAGCGCATTGCGGTCGAGTGCGCGAAGCTTGCTCAAACTCCCGAGTTCTTTCCAAACCTGTTCCATGGCTGCATGCAGAAAGCTTCCGCGGTCGCGCGCATCGAATCCAAAACACGCATCTTCCGGGCGTGTCGCGCGTAACCGGTTCTCTGCGAACGAGCGAAACGGACACAAAGATTGCGCTTTCAGGATTCCGGTGCCGCCATAGGCAGCTTCGGTCGCCTTGAACGGCGGTGCATAACTGTCGTCGCCGACGTCAAGCGCCGTCGGTGAGTATGAATCTCGGGCTAAAGCTCCAGTCCAGATCGAAACATCGCGCTTCGTAACTCGGACGAATCGCCGAGCAACAGGCGCCAGCCTTTCAGAAAAGGTGGCAACGATGTCTGGCGCCGCGCCGAGAATGGCATTCGTTTGCCGGTAGTGCTCTCGCCGGGTCTGTTGAGGATCACTGCCCGGAACTCCAGCGCTCCGCTGCAGCGGAAGCGGAATAAACGGTAACGGCCGCAAAATGGGAGGCCAGGAGTCTTCCGAGAGCCCAACCGCGATCGCAGCGTCGAATCGCAGTCCGTGTGCATCGGCGGAATCGAAAATTTGTACGGGCGAGAACCAGTCGCCGCTTTCCCAGCCCCGACCGCTCAGTACCTCGTCGAATTGCCCGAGAGCGAAATCGAGCGAAACAGGTCCGGCAATCAATGCCAGGCTGGCGAACTCGGATAAAGCTTCTTTCCAGATTTCTACAAGTGTCTGCTCCTCGGCGCTAAGTTCAGAGCTGCCGGGCCAACCGGCGGCGCCGAGGACATCGCCAAACAGCTCGCTCCAGAGAGCGAGTTCATTTCGATGCCGAAGGCCGCGGGAGAGTTTTCGGATGCGAGCCCAAACGGGTGCGAGCAGAGCACAATTTCGCGAGGCATACTCAACGTCCTGAAATGTAACGTCGAGGTCTCGGTACTTCCGAAGCTCGATGTCGGCAAGCGCGCGAGCGTTTCGTTCCTCGCCCGCTCCGGAAACCCAGGCGCAGCGCAGAATCGCACTTGCATCCGAAATTGTGATGCGAGGGCGAAGGAGTTCAAGAATGAGACGGGCGTTTGCAACCAGTGGATGAGAGTCGAGACGTTTCGGCGTCGTGATGTGAAAAACCGAGTTTTCGGCGCTATCAGACCGCCATCTTATGTGGATCGAGTGAGAAGGGTAGAACACCCGTTCGAATGTACGCTCGACGAACGCGCGCTGACTTTTGAGATCGGGAATGAACACGCCGATCGATTGATGTGGCCCAGTTTCGAAGATGCCGCGCGCCCAACGCGCAGCAAACTCGATTTCCGCCTCAAGGCTCCCGCAGTCCTTGGCAAGAATGTTTTTCGCAGCTCGTGCCGCCTCGACACTCTCTATCCTGCTATTCGTCGCGACTTGGCGCAGAGCGGGAGGGATGGTCTCGAACCCACTGAAGATTGTTGCCGAACTGATATTCTCTGTCGAGATCCACCGGGGCAGCGCCGTCCAGATCTCACCGCGCGTCATCCAGTTTTCGTTCCGGCACTCTCTTCGAAACAGTTGGAGCATTGCCTGGAACTGCTGTGAATCACCGCTGTAATCCCAGTCCTTTGCATCTGCGGAAATCTGCCAATCGGCCATCGCTCTTTCCGCTTGGCTCGCGAGCCGGGCGGCCGCGCCGGCGTCGAATAACTCCGGATGTTCTTTCGAAATGATGCGGTTCCAGAGAAGCCGTTCCTGGGCGGCCGACAGCAGAGCGGGAATTTCCGGCCGTGTGTATCGCGCCTGGCGCCAGCAGTTTGTCAGCCAGGCATCAAGGCTCAGAACGGAAGGGCGCGGCCAACTGGCCAATCCTTCTTTCACCTGTTGCCGGGCGAATTGATGAGTAACGATTGAAGCAAGAAGACGCGACGGTAAAACAGCGGTCGCACCTTCGCTGAGGCGCTCTAACAGAGCGGGTGAAGCGAATTGCATTGAACAAACAGCCGGAGTCTAGGATTCCAGCAGTGACGCCTCTTTCCCCTGCCGGTCATGCTTGTCCTGGTCTTCCAGGCAGTACGGGGTCCACGGAATAGCATCCAGGCGAGTTTCTCCGATTGGACGGCCGCAGTCGATACACTTCCCGTACGTGCCGTCATCCATCCGCTGCAGCGCGGCGCGCACCTGCTCCAGCATGTCGGATTCGATGCTGCCGACCTGGAACTGCTCGGCGGCCTGCTCGGACGAGGTTACAACGTCGATCGGGTCCTCTACCTCGGCGGTGCGTGCTTCGCGGCCTTCATTCCGCGAGCGCGCAATTTGCTCCGCCAGTTCCTGCTGTCGTTCTTCTAGCGCTTTTCTATACCGATCTAGGTCCATCAATCTACTGACTATACGATGGACGCGCGGCTAGATTGAGGCGGTTGCGGTCCGGGGGCGAGTTGCAGCTTCCGACTCTTCGAGGTCCTGGAACTTCTGTGCGCGATGGAGATAGTAGTACACGCACAGCAGCGTCAGCATGAACAAGCCGAGGATGACCATTACGATCGCAAATCTCTCGAGTTGCCGTATCGGCGCGGCGGCCTGATGCTCTTCCTGGCTCACAAGCACGGACCAGCCCAGATTGCTGAAGTTTTGCTTCAGACCCGTTGCCGAGTAGCCCACGAGGTACTGGCCGCCGTTGTTACCAGTCGCGAGCTGCCAACCCGATTGCTGGCCTTGCAACGAACCGAGTGAATCCCGAATGGAATCGTATTCCCGCGATTTCACGCGCGCGAATACATCTGCATTCGGGCCGCTGATGATTTCTCCACTCTCGTCCACGAGGTAAGCGCGGGCTCCGTTGCCAATCTGATTTTGTTGGAACCGGGCTAGTAGCGGCGTGATACTTACCGCGGCAGCTAAAACTCCGGCAAAGTGACCTGTCTTAGGATCTCCGATTGGCACGCCAATGTTCACGTAATACGCTTTCGACGCCTCATCCGCCAAGATGTCGCTGATCCTGACCGCGCCTTGACCGTTGTTGTAAACGTTGTGCCAGTCCTCGTCTTCAGAATACGAGGTGCGCGTGGTCGGCTGAGCCGCCGCCACCACATTGCCGTTCGAGTCTGTTGCCACCAGGCGCAGATACCGAGGATCCAGATTCCGGCGCTGCTGAAGAGCCTGCGAAGCGTCGGAGGCCAGCAGGCCTTTCTCGCCGCCCTTTGCGTCCGCACCCTTCGTCGCAGCTGCCATAACGTGCAGATCTGCCGCCATTGCGTTCACGTCCGCAACACGATCACGAATGTATTCGGAAACCTCGTAGCTGTATGTCTGTGCTAACGTCTTGAAGTCGTTTCCGATAGCGTTATCGAGCGACTTGTCGCTTCTTTCAGTTAGCACCAGGCCGATAACACTAAGCGGGACAATAACGACGATCAGGACGAGCAAAACCTTCGCGATGGAAACTCGGATTTCGACCCGATCCATTTCACACCTCCTGCTCTCCCTCTCTGTGAAGGCATGCCATGACCGGGCCACGGCTGGCCGAAAGAGCCAGTCGTAAGCCTACATGGCTGCTTCCCGTCTAGATCATACTCCAAACGCATGAGTGTCGGGAAGCTGATTCTTCCGGGAAGGGCGAAGATGTTAGAAAACCGTGAGATTATCGGCCCCGCCTTCCTAAATCCAGTCCCCGTTCCGCATTAAGGGCTCCGCAGTCCCTTGCGATGTGATTCCGTCGATATTCATCGTCTTCGAGCCGATCATCCAATCGACATGAATCAGGCTCTCGTTGGCGCCACGCTTGCTCAACTCCTCGGGCGTCAGTGCATCACCATTTTGAATGCAGGTACTGTAAGCTTGGCCGAGCGCGATGTGACTCGCGGCGTTCTCATCGAATAGGGTGTTCCAGAACAGCAGTCCGCTGCTCGCAATCGGTGAAGAGTGAGGTACCAACGCGACCTCACCAAGACGCCGCGCGCCTTCGTCCGAGTCGAGCATACGTTGCAGCGTCGCTTCTCCATTGCTCGCATTCGCTTGAACCACGCGGCCCTCCTCAAATCGGACAGCGATGTTTTCGATCAGCGCGCCCTGGTACGAGAGCGGTTTCGTGCTTCGTACCGTACCCTCAACCCGATCCTTGTGAGGAGTCGTAAAGATTTCTTCGGTCGGCAAATTCGGAATGCAATCGATGCCGTTGCCTGCCCTGGTTCCTCCTCCCATCCAGCGATGATCATCGGCTAAGCCAACCGTGAGATCGGTCCCGGGAGCTTGAAAGTGCAGCGCGGCATAGCGCTTCGCATTCATTCGGTCGGCTCGTTCCCGCAACTGCGCATCGTGTTTCCGCCATGCTGAAACGGGATCAGGCTGATCGCATCGGCTAGCTGCAAAGATGGCCTCCCACAATCGCCCAATTGCGGCACACTCAGGCTGGTCAGGGAAAACACGACGCGCCCACGCCGCCGTCGCACAAGCCACGATCGTCCAGTTGATTTCATGGCGCGTAATCAGCTCGAGCGCCGGACGATAGGCTTTCGATGTCGCGAGATTTGCGCGTCCGACCTTTGCGGGATCTTCGTTTGCGAGCAGCGCCGGGTCTGCCCCCGTGATCGCGAGCCGTGCCGCCCCACTGCGAAATGCCGCTGCGATTCCGTCATACAACCAGCCCGGCGCGCAGTCAAAGCTCTCGTCCGGCGCGTAGCGAAACCGCAACAGCGTACTCTCGTCATCGGTGAACAGCGTCGTGACAAACGAAGCTCCGGCTTTATACGCGTGCTCGGTGATCCGGCGCGCAAGCGGCGCCGCCTCTAAAGGCGAAGTCATTACAAGTTCTTGTCCTCTCGCGAGCCCGAGCCCGACATGTACGGCCACCTGTGCTAAACGATCCAGTTTGTCTTCGTGATTCATAGCAAAAGAAAAGGGCGACTCGAAAGAGCCGCCCTTGTTCCGATTTTACGATGTTCGCTGCTTTAGACTTCCTCGGCGCCCATCGCGGTTTCTTCCGCACCAAGGTCTTCGGAAAGCCCACCCGTGTAAATACCAGGAGTTTCGTCTGTGTAGTCGCCGAATCCGCCGTCGAGCGCAACTTCCTGCTCGGGCAGCGGCTCCTCTTCCACCACATCTTCGCCGGCGATCTTCACGCGGCGATAATACTCCATGCCGGTTCCGGCTGGAATCAGCCGGCCCATGATGACGTTCTCCTTGAGACCGCGCAGGTAGTCCACCTTGCCGTTGATTGCGGCTTCGGTAAGAACACGCGTTGTCTCCTGGAAGCTTGCCGCCGAAATGAACGAGTCGGTCGAGAGAGACGCTTTCGTGATACCGAGCAGAATCGGCTTGCCGCTCGCAGGCTTGCCGCCGGCTTCGATCACGCGAGCATTCTCTTCGCGGAACTTGAATTTATCCACGACTTCTTCGGGCAGGAACTCGGTGTCCCCGATGTCCTCGATACGAACCCAGCGCATCATCTGCCGCGAGATCACTTCGAGGTGCTTGTCATTGATGTTCACGCCCTGCAGCCGGTAGACTTCCTGGATCTCATTGACAAGGTACTTCTGCAGTTCCTTCTCGCCGAGCACCGCCAGAATGTCATGCGGATTGCGCGGACCGTCCATCAGCGGGTCGCCCGAACGGACGCGCTCGCCTTCCTGAACGTTGATGTGAACACCGCGTGGGATCGAGTATTCTTTCTGGACTCCGTCATCACCAACGATGTAAAGCTTGCGCATACCCTTGGTGACTTCGCCGTATTTCACAACGCCGTTGATTTCCGCAATGATGGCCGTTTCGCGAGGCTTACGAGCTTCGAACAGCTCAACCACACGCGGCAGACCACCTGTGATGTCTTTGGTCTTCGTAGTGGCACGCGGAATCTTCGCGATCACGTCGCCCGCGTGCAGTTGCTCGCCATCCGCCACCATCAGGTGAGCGTGCGTCGGCATCAGGTAGCGCTTCTCTTCCGATCGTCCGCCGCCTTCCGGCCGAACCACAACCGTCGGGAAGCGCTTTTCATCGGTGGATTCGGTAACGACCACCTGCATGTTGCCGGTGATTTCGTCCACCTGCTCCTGCGTCGTTACACCATCGATCAGGTCCTTGAAGTGAACCGCACCGCTGACTTCGGTCAGAATCGAGAACGTGTAAGGATCCCATTCAAGCAGGATCTGGTTCGCCTTCACGGGCGCGCCGTCTTCCACGTTGATCTTCGCGCCGTACACCACCGGGTAGCGCTCACGCTCGCGCTGCTTCTCGTCGACAATGATCAGGATGCCGTTGCGGTTCATCGCAATCAGCTCGCCCTTGTTGTTGCGAACGGTATTGACGTTGCTGAACCGGACGAAACCGTCGCTCTTCGCATCCTGGGTCGACTGCTCGCTGACACGGGTTGCCGCGCCGCCGATGTGGAAGGTACGCATGGTCAGCTGCGTGCCGGGCTCACCAATCGATTGAGCCGAAATGATGCCCACCGCTTCACCGCGCTCGACCATGCGCCCTGTCGCCAGGTTCCGGCCGTAGCAGAGGCGACAGACACCGCGCTTGGATTCGCAGGTCAGCACGGAGCGGATCTTCACACGCTCGATACCGGCACCCTGAATCGCGCTCGCCAGCTCTTCCGTGATCTCCTGGTTTACGCCGACGATGACGTTGTTCTCGTAGTCGCGCTGATCTTCGAGAGCAACACGGCCAACAATACGGTCGCGCAGCGGCTCGATGATTTCGCCCGACTCGATGATCGGTTCGACATAGATGCCGTCCGTAGTGCCGCAATCGTCCTCGGTGATGATCACGTCCTGCGCCACGTCGCAGAGACGGCGTGTCAGGTAACCGGAGTCGGCCGTCTTCAGAGCCGTATCCGCCAGACCCTTACGCGCGCCGTGCGTTGAGATGAAGTACTGCAGCACGTTCAAGCCTTCGCGGAAATTCGCGGTAATCGGCGTTTCGATAATTTCGCCCGACGGCTTCGCCATTAGACCGCGCATACCGGACAGCTGGCGGATCTGTTGCTTCGATCCGCGGGCGCCCGAGTCGGCCATGATGTAAATCGGATTGAGATTGCGCCCGGTGCGGTCGTCCTCTTCCATGCCCTTGAACATCTTGTCGGACACGGCTTCGGTGACCTTCGACCAGATTTCGATGATCTTGTTGTAGCGCTCCGAAGTGGTGATCGCGCCTTCCTGGTACTGCTGCTGGACTTCGATCACCTGGCGTTCGGCTTCTTTCACTAGGTTGCCCTTGTCTTCCGGCACCACCATGTCGTCGATACCGATTGAGATACCGGCGCGCGTGGCGTACAGGAAGCCGAGCTTCTTCACTTCGTCGAGCATCGCAACCGTGGTCTGCAGCCCGAATTTCAAGTAGCAATACTGAACCAGCTGCGCGAGGCCCTTCTTCTTCAGAAGACCGTTGATGAACGGCATCTCCTTCGGAAGAACGTCGTTCAGGATTACGCGGCCAACCGTCGTGTCCATGTACTGCTTGTTGAACTCGATCGGCTCCGTGTGCATGATGTTCTGGTTGTCGAACGCCTTCGTCAGGTCGATGACTCTGCCGGTGTGGCGCAGCTTGATAGCGGTGAGCGTTTCCACTTCACCCATCTCGAGCGCGATCAGCACATCATCGATGGACGCGAACGTCCGGCCCGAACCCTTCGAGTTCGGACGCATCTTGGTCAGGTAGTAGAGACCGAGCACCATGTCCTGCGTCGGGATCGCGATGGGTGAACCATGCGCGGGCGACAGGACGTTGTTCGACGCCAGCATCAGCGTCGCGGCTTCGATCTGCGCTTCGGGCGAAAGCGGAATATGCACCGCCATCTGGTCGCCGTCGAAGTCGGCGTTGAACGCCGTACAGGTCAGGGGATGGAGCTTGATGGCTTTGCCTTCCACCAGCACAGGCTCGAATGCCTGAATACCCAGGCGGTGCAACGTAGGCGCGCGGTTCAGCAGAATGGGGTGATCCTTGATGACTTCTTCGAGGATGTCCCAAACCACCGGGTCCTGCTGCTCCACCAGTTCTTTGGCTTGCTTGATGGTGGTGCAATGGCCGCGTTGTTCCAGCCGATGATAGATGAACGGCTTGAACAGTTCGAGCGCCATCTTCTTCGGCAGACCACACTGGTGCAGTTTGAGCTCGGGACCGACCACGATCACCGAACGGCCCGAGTAGTCCACGCGCTTGCCGAGCAGGTTCTGGCGGAAGCGGCCCTGCTTGCCTTTCAGGGTGTCCGAAAGCGACTTCAGCGGCCGGTTGTTCGCGCCGCGCAGTACACGTCCGCGACGGCCGTTGTCAAACAGCGCATCCACAGCTTCCTGCAGCATGCGTTTTTCATTCCGCACGATCACATCCGGAGCATGCAGCTCCATCAGCTTCTTCAAGCGGTTATTACGGTTGATTACGCGGCGATAGAGGTCGTTCAGGTCGGAGGTCGCAAAGCGTCCGCCATCGAGCGGCACCAACGGGCGCAGCTCCGGCGGAATCACCGGAATCACATCGAGGATCATCCACTCCGGCTTATTACCCGATTTGCGGAAGCTTTCGACAACACGCAGGCGCTTGGCGTACTTCAGCTTCTTCTGTGCTGAAGTTTCCGTGCGCATCTTCTCGCGGATTTCCTGGCTGAGCGTCTCGATATCGATCCGCCGCAGCAGTTCCTTGACGCCCTCGGCGCCCATCATCGCCGTGAACTTGCCGGGGAACTCCTGATCGAGCTGCCGCTTGCGCTCATCGCTGATCACTTCGCCCGTCGAAAGGCCGGTGCCTTCACCCGGTTCGATGATGACAAATGCCTCGTAGTAAAGAACGCGCTCGAGTTCACGCAGGGTGATGTCGAGCAGATAGCCGATGCGGCTCGGCAGACCCTTGAAGAACCAGACATGCGAACTGGAGCTGGCCAGCTCGATGTGGCCCAGACGCTCACGGCGCACACGAGACAGAGTCACTTCCACGCCGCACTTGTCGCAGATAACTCCGCGATGCTTCATGCGCTTGTACTTCCCGCACAGACACTCCCAGTCGGCCACGGGACCGAAAATGCGGGCGCAGAAGAGACCGTCGCGCTCGGGTTTGAACGTGCGGTAGTTGATGGTTTCCGGTTTAGTGACTTCGCCATGAGACCAGCTCCGGATCTTTTCCGGAGAGGCCAGACTGATGCGAATCGAATCGAAATCTGCTATCAGATTGGCTCTATCGTACGGAGAGGAACGATACATGAATTATCCTTAGATACCTTTCCAGTCATTAACCGCAAAGCGCAGAGGAAAGCCTGTCGCTTCGCTCACCGGCCCGTTTCGAACACTCGCGGAGGGATCGTGGGGCACGGAAGTGACGCCCCCTTCGCAATGAATGTTTTCCGGCACGCGCCAGCGAAGCGAAAGCCGAACGGCTTCCGCTCCGTACGCGACCGCTTGCAAGTTAGTCTGCGGCATGCGCCAGGTCCTGCATCTCGCGCGGCTTCTTCATCAGCTCCACGTCGAGGCAGAGGCTCTGCAACTCCCGAATCAGTACGTTGAACGATTCCGGCACGCCAGGTTCGGCCGCGGCCTCGCCCTTGACGATCGCTTCGTAAATCTTGGCGCGTCCGTAAACGTCGTCCGACTTCGCCGTCAGCAGCTCCTGCAGAATATAAGCTGCACCGTACGCTTCGAGCGCCCAGACTTCCATTTCGCCGAAGCGCTGTCCGCCGAACTGCGCCTTACCGCCGAGAGGCTGCTGTGTAATGAGCGAGTATGGTCCGATCGAGCGAGCGTGGATCTTATCGTCAACCAGGTGGCTGAGTTTCAGCATGTAGATGTAACCGACCGTCACCGGCTGCTCGAACTGCACGCCGGTCACACCGTCGTAAAGCTCGATCTTGCCCGAAGTCGGTAGGCCCGCCTTCGTCAACTGCTCCTTGATGTC
>JAFAUR010000136.1 GCA_019243205.1 Acidobacteriaceae bacterium
CTCGTACATCAGCTCGTTGTCCCGGTCATCGATCTTGCGGGCCTGCGTGATGTAGTCGAAAGCCTTAGTCGTTCCGGATTCCTGGCCCTTTCTTGCGTAGCAGAGGGCGAGGATGCCCAAGTTGCCCGCGTTCCGCGGATCGGCATCGAGTTCTTCCTGAGCCAATTCGATGGCTTGACTGTATTTTTCCTGCGCTTTCTCATACTGCTTGGCAGCGCGGTAGGCATCGGCGAGGTTGGCCACAAACTTCGCTTGATTCGGATCGAGTTTCACGGCTTCCTCAAACATCGGGATGGCCTCGTGAAAACGGCCAGCGCAGAAATAAGCCGTTCCCAAATTTGTGAAGATGTCGGCGTTAGGTTGCAGGTCCTTGGCGATGTTCAGTTCACGAATACAGTCGTTCCAGCGACCCTGGCGACCATAAATGACCGCAAGGCGGTTGCGGACGGTGGAATCCCTGGGACGCAGTTCAGCCTCGTGCTGGAATTCACGTAAGGCATCCTCATTGCGCCCCAGGGTGTAATAAGCCCTCGCCAGCGCGTCATGAGTGTAGGGGTCGAATCTTCCGATCGCAACTGCCTTTTCGAGAGCTTGCAAGCCTTCGTCCGTGCGGCGCATGCGCAGGAGGACGTTTCCGAGCCGGTCGAATCCGTCGGCTGAATCGGGCCGGGCCGCGAGAGCTTTCTGGATGGCGGCTAGCGCATCGGCGTAATGGCCGGTCTGGGTAAGAACGTTACCGAGTGCAAACTGCACTTCAGGCAGGTTCGGGTCGCGGCGAACTGCCTGACGGGCTGCATCGGATGCCTTGCTGGTCCAGATCGTGTCGTGGGTGAGCCGGAACATTTCCAGGCTCGCGTCAGCGATGCCGCTCCAGGCGAGCGCAGAATTCTGGTCTTTCATCAGCGCCTGGTTGAAGAAGTCGAGCGCGATCTGCACACCGTTGCGATCACGGCGATGCTTAAGCACGTCAAAGCCTCGCAGCGCGAGATCATGGGCCTCCGGGTTAAGTGAAACCGTCGGAGCAGGCGCGGGAGGCACGGGCTTGTTCAAAGACCGGGTTAAATAGTAGGCGGACCCAGACAGGAGCAGCAACGCGAGCACTCCGCCTGCGAGGCGTGCTCGCGTCATGCGCGGGCGAGGAGGCGCAACTGCCCCGGGCGCGGAGACGGCGCTCCCGGACGTGGGCTGCTGGAGTGATGGCGAATGCGTCCGCCCGATCTGATCGAGGAGTGCCGTCACGCTCGGGAATCGCAGTTTCGGGTCGATCTGCAGGCAGCGCACGATGGAGTCGTTTACATTCGGAGGAATCGTTGGATCCAACGCTACAGGGGCCGGAGCAGCAACTCGTGTTCGCTCAATCAGGCGTGCCATGGACGTCTCGCCTTTGAACGGAAGGCTACCGATTAGCAGTTCAAACCAGATGAGACCGACGGAATAAATATCCGACTGGACGTTAATCTCGTCACCCAATGCCTGCTCGGGAGACATGTAGTTGGGCGTGCCAACGAGCAGCCCGCTGCGAGTGAGATTTCCAGACTCGAGGGAGCGCGCCAGACCGAAGTCAAGAATACGGACCTCGTTTTTCTCGCCGATCAGGATGTTTTGCGGCTTGAGATCGCGGTGGATAACGCTCATTTTGTGAGCAGCTTCCAACCCTTCACAGATCTGGCGAATGATCGCGATCGATTCCGGTGCGCTCACCTTACCTTGTCGGTGGAGATAGGAGCCCAGATCCTCGCCTTCGCAATATTCCATGGTGATGAAGCGAAGGCCTTCGGCAACACCGATGTCGTGAATGCGGATGACGTTCTGGTGGGTGATGTTGCGGGCGAGTAGGATCTCCTGTTTCAGCCGGCGCAACATTCCGGCATTTGAGGCGAGATCGGGGCGGACGGTTTTGAGCGCAATAATCCGTTCGAGTTCGTGGTCGATGGCCTTGTAGACGCTGCCCATGCCGCCCTGGCCGAGTTGCTCCAGAATCTCGTACCGGCCTCCGAGCATATCGCCCGGTGAGAGCCCAAAGAACGCTCTCTGCGCGGCAGCAGCGGCGCTCGATGACGATAGCGGGTTTGTAAACGCGGCGGCCACTACGGTGGCGCCGTTTTCGTCCGTTTGCACAATCGTCACAGGGTCGGATCCGAGAGCTGAGCTACAGCTCTCGCAAGCGACGACGCCGTCCGGATTGGGAGTCTTGCAAGCGGGACAGATACGCATTGGACTGCTTGCTACTACTTCAGGCGCACTAA
>JAFAUR010000380.1 GCA_019243205.1 Acidobacteriaceae bacterium
GCCAAGGACATCAGCAATCCCGCCCGGAGTTCACGAGTCGGCGACTCTGTTCAGCACTATACTCACACCGCCGCGGGCACCGGGATTTTGCCCTATCGACATTACGTCAGCGCTCTTCTCCATTCGACGGCCGTGCTGGCGCGAGCCCAAGAAGGACACCGATTGCCGTTGATTTTGCATAGCCTCACTGAAGAGCAGGTCGCAGGATCAGTCGCCTTCCTCCGCAAGTCAACGGAGACGTTCTCAGTCGTCGGTACTGGTTGATTTCGAGAAAAATCGTATGCCTTACTATCACAGCTCTGGCGTTAAACTGCATTACGTTTGCCGCGGGCCGGCGCTTGGACAGTCGTTGCATCCGGTGATCGTTTTTCAACACGGAATCGGTGGGGACGTTAGGCAACCTGCTCGATTTCTTGATCCGGACCGCGCAGGCATTCCCCGGGAAGTATCGAGCATCATCCACGCCGACTTCCGTGGTCACGGCCAAAGTGAACTCGGACCGGTGGAGGAACTCTCAATTGCGACGCTGGCTCGCGACCTGGAGGCGCTACTCGATCACCTCAAGATTCCTCAAGCGATTGTGGGTGGCATCTCAATGGGGTCGGCTGTCGCCCTCCGAGTCGCGGTCCACCGGCCGGCTGCTTGCGCTGCACTCATCCTTTCCCGGCCCGCATGGGCAGATAGTCCGATGAGCCTCCAGGCCCGCCAGGCTCTCATGCTGGTCGCGACTCTCCTCGCCGAAGAGGATTGGCGATGCTCCGCTGCCGAGGCGCTTGAACGGAGTCACATACTTCAAACAATTGACGAGGTCTGCTCTGATGCCGCCAGGAGCATCCGTGGACAAATCCAAACCGTGCTTAGCTCTCCGGAGCGCCGGGAATCTGCCATCGCTTGCTTGCGGCGTTTGCCGCTTGCGAGAGGTCTGGACGATCTCCAGGACGATCTGGCTCGAGTTCGTTGCCCCGTACTGATCCTGGCAGCCGAAGGCGATCCGATTCATCCGTTCGGGTACGCGCGCCGAATCGCACAATGCTTGCCAGAGTGCGAGCTAGTCGAGATCGCACCGAAATCGGCGAGAGATGAAGCGCGGCACCTGCAAGAGGTCGATCCAGCTATTGGCGATTTTCTTCGTTCCAAGCTCCCATTCCAAGCTTTAACGGGAGGACTGGCATCGAAGCGAGACATCGAATTGGGAGAAAACGTATGATCACGAAAGAAACAAGCGACCGAAGCAAGGCTATGCCCTCGGACAATCACAGACTGGCAAGCGTTCTGTTCCTACTGTGCTTGCATTTGACGGCTTTAGCAATTGCACTACTGACCCAAGAGCCGGAATAAGCAATGACGGGGATAGAACTCGTTTAGAAGGAGATCACAATGAGCAAAAATTGTCGCAATATCGACACCCACATTGGGCCTGATTGAAGCGATGCTGTTCGTCGCGTTGACCACGCCGCGCACTTCACGCACTCTCGACAGTATTGGTAGATGTGGCAAACACGGCGGTAAGGCCTGCCAGTAGTCAAGATGTTTCCAAACTGGCCTCAACCCAGGTTCTGTTAGTCGGGAGCATCGGCCGGATTTGATTGAAACGGGTCTGGACAACAACGTCGATGTTGCAACATGGATCTGGCCTAGCGGTGAGCCCGTGACCTTGCAGTTCCGTTATCCTTCCGGGCTCGTTCTCTCTTCGAGATCAATACCCCTGATTGGCGGCCACTCAGCCGGGAACACAATTATCAGCGTGAGTCTGTATGGGTATTTGACGTCGAATTAGTCATGACAAGCGAGCCAACGTTTCCGACGCCCGTTCACAGGCAGGCCGCTCAAATCGTAATTGATTTCTCGATGAGCTTACCGGTTGAAACTGTCCTCCTGGTCAACTCCTGCGCGCGCGGAACGGCTATCGCCGAACGCGATCTTGATATTGCTCTTTTGATTCGTCCCGATCTGTCGCTTGAAAGAAGGCGATCACTAGAGCGCATGTGGCGGCAATGTTACGAAGATGATCCGGTCTTTCGTGAATTGGAGCGTCAGAGCTCATTCGCGCGCCTGCACGTCCACTACTTTGACGGCCAGTGGCGACCCGAGCGGTGGGACGACGGAGGCGTGCCGGATAGTTTTGAAATTGAGATTGGAAACCGCATAGCACACGCCATACCGCTTTGGGAGGGCAGCGACGCGTTCGCGGATCTCTGCGCTCAGTGGCTGCCGTATTACGACGAGGCATTGAGGCTTGAACGTCTGCAGATGGTGCGCGACGCCTGCCCCTTTGAATATCGAACGCGTTCACTTCGCAGTCCGGCGGGAGTTGC
>JAFAUR010000900.1 GCA_019243205.1 Acidobacteriaceae bacterium
GCGGAACGGCTTGCGGAAGAAGCGAATTACACTGTTTTGCACGCCTCTGATGTCGAGCTCGGCGAAACGGTTAAGAGGATACGCGCGGAAGTGGAGCGGATTGACCCCGCTCGGGTCGCCCTGGATTCCGTATCGGAATTGAAGATCCTGTCACAGACCTCCGTTCGTTATCGCCGCGAGATCCTGGCGCTGAAGCAGTTTTTCGCGGGCAGGAAATGCACGGTGCTTATCCTCGACGATCTCACGACCCGGGAAGGCGAACAGCAGCTTCAGAGCATTGCTCATGGCGTGATAAGAATGGAACGCGAGGCGCGCGAATACGGCACAACGCGCCGTCAGATCCATATCGCAAAAATGCGCGCTGTGGAATTCACCGACGGACGCCACGATTTCATAATCAAGCGTGGCGGAATCGAACTCTACCCGCGTCTTTCGGCCACCGAAGCAACCAGTGTCGACACCGGCGATTTGGTCGGCAGCGGAAGCGCTGAACTGGACTTACTGCTCGGCGGCGGTCTAGACCGCGGATCGAGCGCGCTCCTTATGGGCCCGGCGGGCTCGGGCAAGACCACGATCTGTTCGCGATACCTCATGTCTGCGCTCGAGCGTGGGGAGCACGCCGCCTCCTATCTCTTCGAAGAGAGCCCCGAGACGTTCCTCAGGCGTGCCGAGGGACTGGGCATGAACTTTCGGCCGCATCTCAACTCGGGATTGTTGGACCTAGTGCAGGCGGATCTTGCGATATTGTCGCCCGGCGAGTTCTCATCGCGCGCCAGGCAGGCTGTCGAAAAAAGAAACGCACGCCTGATCGTTGTGGATAGTCTTAACGGGTACCTCAATGGCATGCCGAGCGAGCGCTATCTGCTCATCCACATGCACGAGTTGCTGACGTACCTCGGGCGCAAGGGCGTCGCTACCCTGCTCACGCTCGCCCAGCACGGCGTCTTAGGGGGACCAATGCACGCCCCGATCGACGTCAGCTTCCTAGCGGATACCGTGATACTTCTTCGGTATTTTGAGGCGGAGGGCCTCGTACGTCAGGCGGTCTCCATCGTAAAAAAGCGCCGCGGTGCACACGAACGCTCAATCCGCGAGATGAGAATCACATCAGAGGGCTTGCGCGTCGGCGAGGTGCTCAAAGACTTCCGGGGCGTGCTGACTGGAGTTCCGGAATATCGCGGCAAGAGCGCCGAACTATTAGAAGATAAGGCTGCAGACTGAATGTTCCGAAGAACCGCCAGCGAAATGCGCGTTCTCATCCTCGCCCCTGTCGGCAGGGACGCGGCTCTGCTCGCGCAGATAGTCGAAGCGCTCCCGGCGGAACCGGCTATTGTGCCCAATGCGGCCGCGTTCTTGGCGGAGCTGCCACTCGGCGTGGGCGCATCGCTGCTGACCGATGAGGCGATCCGCCCGGACCATATACGCGGCTTGACCTCGTGGCTCTCCGCCGAGCCGCCCTGGTCCGACCCGCCGTTTATCATATTGACTCCCGCGGGCCAGACAAAGGAGTACAGCCATCAACGTTCGAAGGAATTCTCCACGTTAGGGAATTTCACGCTCATCGAACGGCCCGCCCGGCCCGAAACCTTGCAGAGTGCTGTTCGGGCTGCTCTGCGCGGCCGCATGAAGCAATACGAAGTTCGCAGCCGCCAGGATGCCCTTCTCAGAGCCAATGCGGACCTGGAGCAATTCGCGCACTCGGCAAGTCACGACCTGAAAGAGCCATTGAGGAATATCCGTATCTTCAGCGAACTCGTGCTGAGAGATTACGGCAGCAGCCTCGACGCGCGCGGCGCGGACTTCCTCAAACTAGTGGGTTCGAGCGCCCTGCGGATGGACAATCTGCTGGCAGACTTGCTCGCCTACGCGGAGGCGTCCTGCATCGAGGACGAGCTTCCCGCAACTGTCGAGCCACGGGACGCACTGGATGCCGCCCTGGGGAATCTCGCGTCAGCCATTCAGGAGACACACGCCGAGATTGTCGCTGCCGATCTGCCGCCGGTGCGAATGCGCAGCAGCCACCTTCAGCAGCTGTTTCAGAACCTCGTGGGCAATGCCCTCAAGTATCGACGCGACGGCTGTGCCCCGCGAATCTCGCTTGCGTCGAAGCGGGTGGATCAGTATTGGGTGTTCAGCATTGCCGATAATGGTATCGGGATTGAGCCGGAGCACAGGGAGAACATCTTTGGAATCTTTAAACGGCTGCACACTAACGGCCAGTATTCCGGCACCGGCATGGGACTTGCAATTTGCCAGCGAATCGTTGAGCGGTACGGCGGGCGGATTTGGGTCGAATCGGAACCCGGGCGAGGCTCGAGATTCCTTTTTACAATTCCGGCGTAATCGAACGTCTGATCCCAATCGTCGTGCAGTTGCGGTGGTTGAAGACAACATCGGAGACGTCTTCCTCGTTCAGGAGGCGGTCGCGGCCGCGAAGTTGGACGTAGATCTTTACTTTTTTTCAGACGGCGACGAGATCGTGCAATTTGTCGCTGAAATCGAGCACGACTCAGTCCGCTGTCCCGAGCTTTTGCTGCTTGATCTCAATCTCCCGAAGAGGGACGGATTTCAGGTCTTGTCGTATCTGCGCAGCAGCAAGCATTGCGTGAGCATGCGTGTTGCCATCATGACCTCCTCACGTGCACGCGCCGACCGTGAGAAGAGCGCATCGCTAAATGTCGATTACTACTTCAACAAGCCCGGCTCCTATGAGGAGTTCTTGAAGATCGGCGATGTCATTCGCGAACTGATCTAGCTTAGGGGACTCGCCGTAGCCGTCACTTCGGCCAAGGCGCGATTTCGGGACATTCCCGCCGGATTCTCAATTTGGGATGAGTAACGCGTTATCGACAAGAACTTTGCCCCAGCATAATGGCATAGAGGAACGAGTGTGCTCTCTAACAGATCCATAGCGGATGCCACGGTCATCCCCGTGTTGGCATATCCTGACGTAAATCAGGCTGCAAACTGGTTGTGCGATGCATTTGGGTTCAGCGTGCGTCTACGCATCGGCAATCATCGCGTGCAGTTGAACGTGGGCGACGGTGCCCTAACCGTGAGGGAACTACGTCCGGACGAATTCAATGCAGCGCTGGGCATAGGACACTCTGTCACCGTACGCGTTGAGGATGCCGATGTCCACTGTGAACGCGCCGAAGCTCGCGGAGCGCGGATTACGCAGGAACCAGTGACTCACCCATATGGGGAGCGACAGTACAATGCGGAGGATTTCGCCGGACACTCCTGGACATTTTCGCAGTCCGTCGCCGACGTGCACCCGTCCGAGTGGGGCGGGACAGCCGAGCGGCTATGAGTTTTGAACCCAGTCTCCGATTGCCCGCAATCAGGGGTCGTTCGCAAGCGAAGCCGGGCGAAAACAACGTACCGAAG
>JAFAUR010000587.1 GCA_019243205.1 Acidobacteriaceae bacterium
CGCCTCCAACGCCTTCAGGCGTTTTGCAAACGTTTCCAGGTCAGGGCGCAGCCAAACGCTTCGCACGCCCGTTGGCGAAGCAAACAGTCCACGCTTGGTCAGCTCGTTGGCCACCCGAACCTGACCATAGGCCGGCTGCTCGGTAGCCATTTCCACAATGGCCTGTTCGCTATGCGCTTCGATTCGGTTCTTCCAACAAGGTTTGCGCCGGCTGATCTCCTTCAGCGCCAGCTCGCCTCCCTTCTCATACAGTTCTCTAAAGCGATAAAAACTGTCGCGCGAGTAGCCCATCACTTGGCAAGCCTCCGAAACACTGCCGAGCATGTCGGCCAGGTTCAGCAGACCCACTTTGTTCTTGATGATCTTTTGATCGGTGTTCACTGACATCTCCTTCTTGCGCGTTCGCGCAGCCCATCACAAAATGTCAGATCAAGTTGCGACTACCACAGTTCAGCGCTCACCTGCTCCTCTCAAGATCATTCCGCAAAACTGAGCCAGTCTAAGATGCAAACATGCGCCTTGTTACGTTCGAATCGAACGGCCAGCCGCGCCCCGGCTTGATCACCTCATCCGGGAGCGTACTTGACCTCTCCTCTCATGGCTTCACGAGCCTTCTAGAACTGATAGAAGCCGGCCCCGACGCACTCGCAAAGCTCGCTGGTCTCGCCGGCAACGCTCAATCGAATTCACAACCTTCGCTGGAGAGCGTCAAGCTTCTCGCGCCCATTCCCAAGCCCCGTAAACTGATCTGTGTCGGTCTGAACTACCGTGATCATGCGGCCGAAACCGGCGCTGAGATTCCAAGAGTCCCGACGATCTTCAACAAGTTCGCCACCGCGGTGATCGGCCCCGGCGCAAACATAGTTCTTCCGAAGGTTTCCAAAGCGCCTGATTACGAGGCTGAGTTCGCGTTTGTCATCGGCCGTGGAGGCCGTCACATCTCCGCCGACTCCTGGCGCGACCACGTATTTGGTTACACCATCGTGAATGACGTAAGCGGACGCGACTACCAGCGCGCCACTACGCAGTGGCTGATGGGCAAAACGTTCGACACGTTTGCTCCCATGGGCCCCTGGATTGTCACCGCCGACGAGATTGCCGACCCGCACAATCTCGACATCTCGCTCGACATCAACGGCGAGACGATGCAGGATTCCAACACACGCGAACTCATCTTCAAGATTCCCGATCTCATCGCATTCCTGTCGAGCGTCTTCACTCTGGAACCAGGTGACATCGTCTCTACCGGCACGCCCGCAGGAGTGGGATTCGCCAGGAAACCGCCGCGCTATCTGCGTTCCGGCGATCAGGTCAGCATCAATATTCAAAATATCGGAGTATTAAAGAATCCCGTGATTGCCGAAGCATAATGGCAACAAACCCGAGCTTCACCTTAGGACAAATCGCTGAAAAACTCGGTTGCACTCTCGCGGGAGGCGACCCCAACACGGTGATCTCCGGCATATCGACGATCGAGCACGCCGAACCGGGACAGATTACGTTTCTCGCGAACCTGAAGTACGCCCCGAAAGCCAAATACAGCCGGGCTTCGGCCATCATCGCCGCCGCTGAGATATCTGGCGCGTCGGCGGCGA
This sequence comes from Acidobacteriaceae bacterium, assembly GCA_019243205.1. Classification (GTDB taxonomy): domain Bacteria; phylum Acidobacteriota; class Terriglobia; order Bryobacterales; family Bryobacteraceae; genus Bog-105. The sequence continues at coordinate 1,596 of JAFAUR010000587.1, forward strand.
CACTGATATCGTCCAATCCGTATTACGACTACGCTCGCGCGTTTGCGTTCTTCTACGCCGCACCGAAACCGGCCGGCGGCATTCACCCGACCGCCTGCATCGCAGACTCAGCCGTTATCGGGCCGAACCCCGCCATTGGCCCCTACGTTGTTATCGGTCCCCATACGACCATTGGCGCCAATGCGGTCCTGTACGCGCACGCCGTCATTTATGAAGGCTGCGCCATCGGCGATGACTTCACCGCGCACTCGCACGCCTCCGTTCGCGAATTTTGTCGCGTCGGCCATCGCGTCATTCTGCACAACGGCGTTGTCATCGGCGGTGACGGCTTCGGCTTCGCTAAAGGCAATGATGGCCGGCAGTACAAAATCATGCAAACCGGTATCACCGTGCTTGAAGATGACGTCGAGGTGCAAACCCTGACTTCTATCGACCGCGCATCGCTCGGTGAAAGTCGGGTAAAACGCGGGGCTAAGATCGACAGCCTCTGCCAAATCGGCCATTCGTGTGTGGTGGGCGAAGACAACATCATCTGCGCCCAAACCGGACTCGCCGGGACTACCGTCCTGGAAGAGAACGTGATTATGGCAGGCCAAACCGGTTCCGCCGGCCATCTGACAATCCACAAGAACGCGATCGTCTGGGCGCAATCCGGGGTCGGCGGCGACGTCCCCCCAGGCGCGGTCGTCAGCGGCTCTCCTGCTTTTGACTCTCGCGAGTGGCTTCGCGCATCGGCTGCTTATTCGCGATTGCCCGAGTTGCTTCGGACCGTACGCGCACTCGAACGTCGCGTTGCGGAACTCGAGGCCCGA
>JAFAUR010000588.1 GCA_019243205.1 Acidobacteriaceae bacterium
CGACGACTCGTCGGACGCGACTCTACTTACTTTCCGGATGGCCGACGGTACTGGAACAATTCGAAAACAATAATGGCGAGCTACTCAGTGCCGGCAAGCGGACCTAACAACCGCTGAGGAAAAGTTGTCCTTATACCTCTGCGCTTACACCTTCTCTAGTGTGAGATGAGTTGCGTATTCCGAAGACTGGTAATCGGTCACGGAAAACCCAAGCGCATGCAGATCCATACCTTGAAACAGCAGCTCGCCCTGACCTAGTAGAACAGGCACCGATACGAGATGCACGGAGTCTATCAGTCCAGCCTTCAGATACTGCCGCACTGTCGAGACGCCGCCTCCGATCTTGATGTCTCTTTCGCCCGCAGCTTTCTTCGCCCGCTCCAGCGCTTCCTCAATTCCTCCGGTAACAAAGTAGAACGTCGTTCCGCCTTCCATGACCAGGGGTTCACGTTCGTAATGTGTCAAAACGAAAGTTGGCGCATGGTACGGTGGGTTTTCGCCCCACCAGCCCTTCCAAGAGTCGTCCAGCCATGGTCCGCGCACGGGACCGAACATGTTGCGACCGAGAATGAAAGAGCCAAAGTTGTCCATCGCCTGATGGGCAAATTTATCGTCTATGTCCCCGACAGATCCACCCTCTTGCCCGTGCATTGAGCGGAAGCTCTGCGTGTGAAAGTACCACTGAAAGATCTCGGTTCCACGCTTTCCGAGCGGGTCGCTCAGGCTCTGTTCTACGCCAGCGCTGATGCCGTCCAACGAAACACTAAATCCTGCTACACGAACTTTTGACATTTGTGCTTTAGTCCTCTTCGATTCTTCTACTGACTGTTTGCTCCGCATCGAACCTGCAGTTATGGTGCGGTTTGCGCCCGCCGCTGTTCGCTTTCCTTCATCATTTCGTTCAAATCCGCAGCTGGCCGAATCTCCCAGGGCCCGAGCTTCAAACCCGGATGCCGCGAGATGAGCTGAATTGCATGATTCAGGTCCCGCGCCTCAAGCACGAGAATGCCTCCAAGCTGGTCTTTGGTTTCCGCATAGGGGCCGTCCGTGGTCGCAACTTTTCCGTTCTTCCAGTACAGGGTCAATGCAGTTTCCGGTGGCTGAAGACCTTCTCCTGCGGTAAAGTGCCCGTGGGCACGCAGATGATCGTCGTAGTCAAAGCACGCATCGAGCATCGCATGTTGCTCTGCTTCCGTCATGCCTTGTAACTTCCCGGGTTCCATGTATGCCAAACAGATGTATTTCATGTCACGTCTCCTCTTTTTGGCGGTGAGCGTCGTGAACTCACACGCCATCTGATCCACCCTATAGTCGTCGGGAGCAGCCAAAATCGACAGCAGCGCAGATTTATTTCAGCTCCCGCAGACGGCCAGCTAAGAATCGGCGTTCGGGTTCCAGCCGAACTAGAGCCAGCGCTTTCTCATATGAAGCCCGAGCCTTCGAATTCCGTCCCAGCCTCCGGCACAAATCCGCCCGAGCAGCGTGTGCGAGATGGTAACTGGCGAGCTCCCCGCGTTCGAGTAAGTCGTCGATCAAGCGAAGACCTTTCTCGGGCCCCTCGTACATGGCCACGGCTACGGCGCGGTTGAGTTCCACGACCGGAGATGACTGGATGCGAAGCAGGCTGGTGTAGAGGGCCGTGATCTGTCGCCAGTCAGTAGATGCCGCAGTAGAAGCCTCGGCGTGGACTGCCGCAATAGCCGCTTGCAGGGTGTAAGCACCGAAGCGACGCGATGAAAATGCGCGCTCGACGAGCGAGATGCCTTCGGCGATCTGGTCTCTGTTCCACAAACCGCGATCCTGGCGGTCCAGCAAGACCAGGTCTCCCTCTGCGGTGTTTCGGGCGGCGCGGCGTGATTCCTGCAGCAGCATAAGCCCTAACAAGCCCATCACCTCCGCTTCCGGAAGCAGGTCGATGAGGAGTCTGCCGATACGGATCGCCTCGCGGCTCAGTTCCGCGCGGGAGGCATCAGCCGAATACCCTTCATTGAAGATCAGATACACCACTTGGAGTACGGCTCCCAACCGCGCCGGCAACTCTTGTAAATCGGGTACCTGGTAAGGAATTGCCTTATCGCGAATGACGGCCTTTGCGCGCACGATACGCTGTGCGAGCGTCGCCGGCGCAACGAGAAATGCTCGAGCAATCTCTTCTGTGGTTAAGCCGCAGACTTCTCGCAAGGTGAGCGCAACCTGTCCTTCCGGCGGAAGAGAGGGATGGCAGCAGGTGAAGATCAGCCGGAGGCGATCGTCTTCGATCTCCTCACACTCGTGATCTGCTCCGTTCATGCGCGTTTGGAGGTGGAGTGCCAGATTCCTTTGTGCGGCGTCGAATCGCGCCCGTCGGCGTATGCTGTCAACAGCCTTGAAACGCGCGGTTGATATGAGCCAGGGGCGTGGCTTGTCCGGCAGGCCGGTCTCCGGCCACGTATCCAGGGCCGCAGCGAAAGCCTCGTGCATGGCTTCTTCGGCCAGGTCGAGATCGCCAAGCAAACGCAGCAGGGTCGCTAGAATCCTGCCCGATTCGGATCGGTAGAGCGCCTCTAACGTCTTTCTTACCTGTTCGGGTACACGTGGCAACACTATGCCAAACTAGCAGACGAACGAACCCGAGTCCACTGCGCTCGGCGCGTCCTGTCCACTACTCAGATTCAGCCGAACGGTAATGTTGCTCGTTGTAACATCTCTCATTCAGTCAAAAGCAACCGAATGCAACATTCACCCTTCTTGCACTGAACTCGTGTGTACGCCAAAAGCCGTTCACAGATTTTGAAAATATCGCCAACCCCCTTTCCTTTCTGCCGACTACTGAGCTTTTCCACAGCTTGGAACCCCCGCTTTCGCCCGTACCCGTGCTAGCGTATGGCTTCCCAAACTCTATGTCCGCCGCCCCTGTCCTTAGCGAGCGCCGTCTCGCCGC
>JAFAUR010000624.1 GCA_019243205.1 Acidobacteriaceae bacterium
CTCAAGTCGTACTTGGCAACTTCCGGAAACTGGATCAGCAGATTGATCATGGTTGGCACCAAGACAGTGTGAGTCACGCGTTCGCGTTCGACAGTCTCGCAGAAGGCTTGCGCATTGAACTTCGGAATCGTGACCTGGCGCGCACCAAAAGCCGGGGCCGCAAATATGGCGGGAAAATCGGCAATGTGAAAGATCGGCGCAGCGTGCAGGTACACTGCACCTTCCCTGTACCTCATCCAATAGTTGAAGTCGTGAATGTTGGCCAAAACGTTGGCGTGAGTCACCATAACGCCCTTTGGCTTACCAGTAGTGCCGCTTGTGTAGATAAGAGCCAGAACGGCTTCGGGGTCGTAGCCTATTCTGGGATGAAGATCGCTTCTGCCATACAAGTCCTCTTTGTCGAGCACCCTTTGCCACTGCAACTGCACGGAAGGAGCCGGCAATGACGAGTGTCGGACTAGACCACGTGGATTTGCATCCGCGAGTATATGGTCTATTTCGGCTGCGGAAAGACGCGTGTTGAGCGGGACAGCAATTAATCCTAGCCAAGCGCAGGCATACACCAGCTCTATATATTCGGGCCCATTGGGAAGAAGGATAGCAAGTCGATCCCCAGGCGCAAAACCATCTCCGCCCAGGGCAGCGGCTATGGCCCCAACGCGGGCGTTGAGCTCCCGAGAGGTTAGGTGGGTACCGTCCTTAGTAAGAGCCTTCCGTTCCGAATAGTAGCGGCGGGCCCGGCCGAGCGAATGGGTATAGATCATCTGTTTTGCTTCAGCTGGTACGTGTCGCGAAAGTACCCTGACTTTACGGATCTCAGGATGCCTCTCCGGGTTTCGAACACGTAGCTCACAAAGTCGATCTGACCGTACCAGAGCTATTCGACTGCGCTGCTAATGGAGAGACCTTCTCGGCCTTTATCGTCTGCTTTGTTCTGCTGAAGTCCGGCGGACGCTTCTCGAGGAATGCCGTCATCACTTCTTTAGCTTCTGGTGAGCGCACCCGTGACGAGAACTCCTCCATCTCAGCTGTAATGGCGTCTTCTACCTGCTTGCGTGTGGACGATTTCATCAGCCTCTTGCTTGCCTGCAGTGCGCCAGCCGGTTTTTGTGCCAGCTTCTGCGCGGTTCCAGTCGCAGTGATAAGCAGCTTCTCGTCGGGTATCACGTGAGTCACAATTCCCAACTCTGCCGCTCGGGGGGCATCGAAAGGCTGACCTAACAAGATCAATTCGGCTGCGCGAAGGTATCCGATGCGTCCCGGAATCGAGCATGAAGACCCAAATTCCGGTACAAGGCCGAGGTTGACGAACGGCATTTGGAACCTTGCGCTCTCGCCGGCGTATACGAAGTCGCAGTGCGTCAGCATGGTGGTTCCACCCCCAATCGCCATACCCTGAACGGCCGCGACGATTGGCTTATCAAAATTGAGCAGTGCGTGCATTAGGCGCGTCTGTGGGCTCTCGCCTTCATCGGGAGGGTTCTGGAGAAAGTCTTCAATATCGTTGCCCGCGCAGAACGAGTCTCCTGCACCATGCCAAAGGACCACGTCTACGTTGTCGTTATTTGCTGCGCTGTTGAAAAGGTCTGCCAAAGTCAAGTACATAGTTGACGTCATCGCGTTTTTCTTTGCGGGACGATTCAGTTGAATTCGCAGGATACTTCCGGACTGCTCAGTGATGATGTCGCTCATTGTTTGCTCCTTTTGTCCACTACTCTTCTGGGTCATCCTCTATGCCACCTGTTCCTTGGCTTTCGGCACGGCTCCGCCTGCGCGCAGGTTCTCGGTGCCCTTCGCGTCAAATCCCAGCTCCTGGAGGATCTCGTCGGTGTGCTCGCCGAGTTCGGGCGCCCGCCGCGCCGGCACTTTGGCTACGCCGTGCACCTGAATTGGGCTGCTGATCGTGGATGTGAGCTTGCCGCCGGCGCCCTCTAGCGGAACGATGATGTCGTTCGCCTTGAGCTGTGGGTCGTTGATGACTTCCTGCGGCCCGCGCACCGCCCCGATTGTGAAGCCGCTGAGCGCCTCGTACCAATGCGCCATCGGCTGCGCGCCGAAGACCTCGTCGAGAATGGCGACGAGCTCGTGCCGATTCGCCGCGAGCTTCGCGGGATCGGAGAATCGCGGATCTGTCAGGAGGTCCGGACGCCCGATGGCTTTCGCCGCTTCCGCCAGTTTGTCAGGTGTAAGGGCGAGAACAAACCACGTGTCATCGGCGGCGCGATACACATTCGTTGCGGCACTCATCGGATTGCCGCGATCGTGCAGCCCGAGAAACTTTGCGTCGCAAAGCGCCGCCTGGATCGAGACGCTTGCCGCCCAGACGCCCTCGGCGAGGAGCGAGGTCGTGACGTACGCCCCCTCGCCCGTGCGCTCGCGGCGGTAGAGCGCCGTGACGATCGCCGAATAGATGCCGACAGCCGTCGCGTTATCGCCGCTGCCAGCAACGGGCCAGGTTGGCGGCGCGCCGGCATCGCGCGTCATCGACAGCAGGCCACTCCGCGCCCAGTACGCTGTGAGATCGAAGCCAGGCAGCCCGGAATCGGGCCCGTTTTCGCCAAAGCCCGTAAGATCCGCGTAGATCAGCCGGGGATTCCAATGCATGACGTCGGCGTATTCGAGCTTCAATTTCTTGCGCGCAGGGTGGGGCGTGTTGACCAGGAACACGTCCGCCCACTTGACGAGCTTCTCGAGAACCTGCTGAGCGCTCGGCGACTTCAGGTTGAGGACGATCCCGCGCTTGTTGCGGTTGGCGAGATTAAAGGGGTAAGCGTCTTTCGCCGGCGGCATCGGAGGAAACTGATGCGCGTGTCTCCACACGTCACCGGAAGGTGGTTCGACTTTGATCACGTCGGCGCCGAAGTCCGAGAGAATCACGGCGGCACCGGGAGCCGCAACGAAGGTCGCGAAGTCTACGACTTTGAGTCCGGAAAAAATGTTGTCGCTTGTCATTGGTATCTGTCCTGAATGAGGTTTGGTTACCGCCCCTGGAACTGCGGCGCACGCTTGGTTAAAAAGGCGGACGTCCCTTCCTTCTTGTCCTCAGTCGCGGCGCAAAGCCCAAAGAAAGAGGCCTCCAGTGCCTGGCCCTCGGATTGGCTGGTTTCCAATCCTTTATTCACGGCCTGCAGCGAGTACTTAACTGAGATCGGAGCATTCGCGAGGATCTGCTTCAGAATTGCCTCGGCGCGTGAGATTACCTCGCCGGCCGGAACCACTTCGTTCACCAGCCCCATGCGATAAGCTTCCTGTGCGCCGATCATCTCTCCGGAGAGAATGAGCTGCAGAGCGCGGCCCTTGCCGATCAGCCGCGGCAATCGCTGCGTCCCACCGCCGCCCGGAAGGAGTCCCAATTTCACTTCAGGCTGGCCAAACCTCGAATTCTCTGACGCGATACGAATGGTGCAAGCCATTGCGGTTTCGCAACCGCCCCCTAACGCAAAACCATTGATTGCGGCGATTACGGGCTTGCCCAAATTCTCGACCAGGTTGAGAACTTCCTGGCCGAAGCTGCTCGACTCTTCCGCCTCGACCGCCGAAACGTGGGCCAGTTCGCTGATGTCAGCTCCAGCGATAAATGCCTTATCGCCCGCTCCCGTCAGGATGACGCCGCGCACTGCAGCGTCATCCCGAGCCTCTATGAAAGCGGTTCGCAAGTCCTCCCATGTTCGGTGATTCAGGGCGTTGAGTACCTTAGGGCGGTTCACTGTGATGTGGGCAATCGATTCCCCCTTCTCATACAAAATATTCTCGAGCGTCAATCCTGCTACTGCTGTACTCATAAAGAACTCCTCTTAACTTCTGCTCATGCGTGGGGGTCCGGCCTCACACAAAGGCGCTGAAGCCGGTGATCGCCTTGCCGACTATCAGGTTCTGCATCTGGTACGTGCCCTCGTAGGAGTAAAGCGCTTCGGCATCAGCAAAGAAACGCGCGACGTGGTAGTCGGCGAGGATGCCGTTGCCGCCGAGCAACTCTCGCCCCCAGGAGACCGTCTCACGCGTTTTGGCCGTCGTGAACCCCTTCGAAAGCGCCGATTGCTGTTCCGTAAGCTTGCCTTCGTCCGCGAGCTGTGCGATGCGAGCCACCATGCATTGGCAGGCAGTGATGTTGCCGAGCATCTTCGCAAGGAGATCCTGAATCATCTGGAATGAGCCGATCGGCCTTCCAAACTGCAATCGCTCCTGCGCGTACTTGAGCGCGTGCTCGTATGCACCCATCTGGACTCCTGTCGTTTCCCATCCCGCGTAGTACCGCGTCCCACGCAGCACGCGCGCGGTATCTCGGAACGACTGGGAGCCCGATGCGAGGTGATTTGCATCCGGCACCCGGCAGTCCTTCAGTGTGATCTGGCCGTTCTGAACTACCTTGAGCGCGATCTTGTTGTGCATCTTCTCGACACTGAAGCCGGGCGTCGTCTTGTTCTCGACGATGAAGCCCTTGACCTGGTTGTCGTCGAGGTCGCGCGCCCAGATGATCGAGATATCGCACCAGGGCGCATTGCCGATCCACCGCTTCTGGCCGTTGAGGACCCAGGTGTCGCCCTCGCGCTTTGCCGTCGTGGTCAGGCCGCCACCTGCTCCTGAGCCGACCAGCGGCTCCGTCAGCCCAAAGCAGCCGATCTTTTCCCAGCGCGCCATCGGCGGGAGCCACTTCTGCTTTTGCTCTTCCGACCCGCAGAGCGCGATCGAACCCATGGCAAGGCCGCTATGGACGCCCTGTAAGGTCGCGATCGAGGCATCGCCCCGCCCCAGTTCCATGGCAACAAGGCCGAATAGCAACTGGCTTCCGCCAGCGCAGCCGTAGCCCTGGATCCCGAGGCCGCCGATGTTCAGCTCCTTGACCGCGGGAAGCAATTCGAACGGAAACTCGTCCTCGACCCAATATTTCGTAATGATGGGCTCAACCTTCGTATCCACAAACGTGCGTACTCGCTTAACTATGGCCAGTTCCTCTGCTGGCAGGGTTTCTGCGAATTGGTAAAAATCACTGTTCGGCTCTGGCAATTGCTTTGGTTGTACAAATGGTTTCTTAGGTAACGATGTTGGTGCTTGAGCTGGTGTGTCAGCGGGTCTTTCCTTGCGTTTTTCGGTAACTAGTTCCGGTGCTGTAGTATTCATTGCGTATCCTTTCGAAAGTGGTATTCGGCCTGTTAACGCGGATTCACCTGTAAGCATGTTTGGCGAACAAGGCGAACCCGTCGCTATCGGTTAATCCGTGGCCGGCAATTCTGCGTACGCAATGCCGGTGAGGTTTCCTTCAGCAAAGAGCAACAACTTGTGGTTTGACCCGTCGAGGTTGGCGCTGTACACAGAGCCGGCGAGATCGGTGATGAACATGCGACCGCCTTTCAGGTCGAGAGCCAGCCCAATGCCTTCCAGCAAATGAGTGAAGAGAATTTCAGGCTCCCTGCCAGGCTTCGGATCCATCGGCGCGCGATTCACCGTGTTGCCACGCGGCGGATCTCCGCGGTCCGTCCAATACAGGGTACGACTGGCGACGTCGAGATCCAGATCGATTGGCTCGGGCAGGTTTTCATAAAGCAGTTCGATGTCACTGCGATTCGCCGCTGACTGGCCTGCCGGGAGTTCGATGTTTGCTCGAAAGATTCGACCCTGACCGGCTTTGTC
>JAFAUR010000675.1 GCA_019243205.1 Acidobacteriaceae bacterium
GAGAAGACATCGCACTGCGCCCCGACACGGAATCGGTTCGCGTTTGTGGTGATGGACCGTTCGAATGGGGTAAGCGTATTGGTTACAGCGAAGGATAAGAGCGGTGAAAAGTAACTACGAACACAAATGGGGCAGAACACATCTCAATACAGAAGTAAGATTTTGCACAGAACTAAATAGTCCTAGAACTCCTTGCGACGTTGCTAAAACGTTGATTTCACTGTTTTTCTCTTGCGCGATTTAGACTTACTTTGCTAAAATCCGGTTCAGATTTTCCGATGCAAGCTGGTTGTAATCTTGCGAGCTCCGCTGGTGAATGGGAGCTCAGCTCCTAACCCTCAGCGACAGCAAACAGGCATTCATCTCGCATCAAAAACAGGAGATTAGTTGTGAGAGAAAAAGGTGTTGTTAAGTGGTTTAACGCCGCAAAGGGTTATGGATTTATCCAACGCTCCAATGGCGATGATGTCTTCGTGCACTTCTCGGCGATCCAGATGAATGGTTACCGGACGCTCGAAGAAGGTGCGGAGGTGGAGTTCGAGGTCAAGCGCGGCCCGAAAGGTCTGCAGGCTGAGAACGTAGCCCGTCCGTAGGATTCAAACCAGCATTATTTTATAGGCAGGCCGCCAGCCGAGTTCACGGTTGGCGGCCTTTCTGTTTCGGTGAGAACGGTAAAAAGAAAGCATGCACTATCGGAAGCTTGGAACTACTGAAAGCGAATTGAGCGAGATCGGGTTTGGCGCATGGGGTATTGGCGGAAAGCAGTGGCAGGGCGGTCAAGACGATGAATCGATGCGAGCACTGCGCCGCGCGTTCGAATTGGGCATCAACCTGGTGGACACAGCACTCGCCTACGGCGACGGGCACAGTGAACGCCTGGTTGGGAAGGCCTTGAAGCAGGTTTTCAACAGAGTATATGTCGCGACCAAGATTCCACCGAAAAACCGAATTTGGCCTGCCCGGCCGGACATGAATATTGCAGACGTCTTTCCTTACGATTACATTGTGCAGTCAACGGAAGAGAGCCTGCACAATCTCGGTCTCGAGCAAATCTACTTGCAGCAGTTTCATGTCTGGACGGACGCGTGGACGAAGACTGAAGAATGGCGGCGCGCTATCGAGGACTTGCGTTCGAGCGGAAAGGTGCGGTTCTTCGGAATCTCGATTTCAGAGCACGATCCCGATTCCGCTCTCGAAGCCGTACAGACGGGGGCGATCACGGCAGTGCAGGTGATTTACAACATCTTCGATCAAAGTGCCGAAAGGAATCTATTTCCGTTGTGCCAGCGTATGAAAGTAGGTGTTCTGGCGCGAGTGCCGTTCGACGAAGGAGCGCTGACGGGGAGGATCACGGAAGATAGTCAGTTCGAACCCGGCGAATTCAGGGAGTTCTATTTCCGCGGAGACCGCAAACGGCAAGTGGTGGAACACATGGAAGCGCTGAAGCAGGACTTGAAGGACTATCCGGGAACGCTGGCAGATGTGGCGCTGCAGTTCTGCCTTTCGCACAAGGCGGTCACATCTGTCATCCCGGGGATGAGGCGGGTGGAAAACGTCGAGAAGAATGTCCGGGCAACGGCGGCTGCCGGAATGCTGGATTCAAAGACGCTCGCGATTCTGCGCAGGCACAAGTGGGACAAGAATTTCTACGAATAAGGTTATGCGGATTGCGATTCTGTCCGACATCCACGACAACCTCTGGAATCTACACGCGGCGGTGCAGTTCGTTCAGAATGCCGATGCCCTGATCTGCTGCGGCGATCTGTGTTCGCCGTTCGTGGTAGATGAACTTGCTAAGTTTCCGCGCGAAGTGCACGTGGTGTTCGGGAACAATGATGCGGACCTTTACCGTATTACGGCCAAAGCGCTAAAGACACCGAACGTGCGTGTGTACGGCGAATTGCTTCAGACGGTGTTCGATGGAAAGCGATTTGCAGTAAACCACTTCGATTACCTGGCGCGGCCCATGGCGAAATCCGGCGACTACGACGTGGTTTGCTTCGGCCATAATCACCATTTCGAGATCTCGAGACAAGCAAGTTGCCTGCTGCTGAATCCAGGCCCCATCATGGGAGCGGAATTTGGTAGCGGCAGATGGGGTGATTGCAAACCAACTTTCCTTGTCTATGACACAGGAGCGGATCGCCCCGAAGCCTACTTCATCGATCCGAATCGGCCGGCGCGGCAGGTACTCGAAATACAAAGCCTGGGCGTATCGTGAAAAGGCCTCCTTAAGCCGACGGGCACATCGGCCCAAGTTTGGAGTCGCACGCTCGATCCACAGTTAGCGAGCAAGGTTGGTGATCATGGTCCGGTAGCACACCGCGCAGCCCTCGATTGATGGCGCAAACTCGCTGGCACTGGAACTCCTCGTGGCTTGAGTGCGTAAAACATCCTCAGCGGCTGGAGGTCCTGCGTGCTCTGGTTTTACGAATCGTTCTTTCGCGTTCTCTGGATCGCCTTTTCTCATCTAGTCGCAAATCAGAGCTATCGGTGCGAAAACCACCCAGGGTCTCGAACCGGCCGCCTGGCGTATCTTGCGCGCCCTCACCTTCTTGATCGCGATCGTCCTGCTCTCGACAACTCGCATCCCGCTGCGCTGGCTCTATGTTCAGCGCTGGCCGCAAGGGTTGTGGCCCTTCTGGCCGGGTTTCTTGGCACCGCGATCGCGCTCTCCCAGTGTGAACATCTCAACAGGCCCGGAAGAGGCTCCCTGGCTGGACGATCCATTCACTTCCAGACCACCGTATGCGTCAAGGGGGGCGGGCGCCGGATACCTCTTCTAATATGAAGAATTATGGCCGGACTCACGTGGGACCACACCGAAGACATCGCCCTCAGCCTGTACGAAGCTCATCCGGATGTCGACCCGACGAACATCCGCTACACCGATCTGCACAAGTGGATCACTGAATTGCCCGAGTTCAAAGACGATCCCATGGCGTCCACCGAAGGAAAACTCGAGGCCATCCAGATGGCATGGCTGGAAGAATACAAGGACAACTCCTGAAGCACTGAAAATAATCCCGATTCCAAGTCGCTCAAAAAACGCTAGCATCAAGGCAAGGCTCTCTGCCGCAATTTGGGAGGTCGGAATGAACTTTCAGAGAGAACTCCGGAAATCGAAGGAGATCGTGCGGGCGTGGACCCGTGTTCACTTCTCCGATCAGAAACTCGCCAGCGTGGCCGCGTTCAACGCGGACGGGAGAATGAGTTTCCGAAACCCGTGTGGTTGTCTGATGGGGGTCACCTTCAGTGATCGCCTGCACGAAGGTCACGGGTGCAATCGCGAGCATTACTGGATGGCGCGTAGGCAGGACTTGATGGAGACCCGCAGATTTGCCGCGCTCTTTCCGACGACTCGTATCGGAAAAACAGAGAAAGCATACAACTTCCTCGGTTTCTCTCGCGACTTCAACACGTGTTTCGGCGATGACGATCTGCGACGGCGCCGCTTCGCGGCGATCCTTAGAGCCGAGATGCGCCTCCGGGCGCGACTCCGCCAGACGGTTGAAACCGAAGAAGTGCTTTCGCCTGCTGGGTCTCTCGGAGCTGGTTCACTGACCGGCGTCCGGTAGACCTAAGAAGCCGGAAAGCCACTTCCACCGTCGATAGCAGGGGCAGGGCCTTCCTGCTCTTTCTTTAGGTCGGGCCGGGAACACCAGCGGGGAACCGCCTGCACAGACTGTTTGGTCGAGGCGGAGACCACGCAAATCACAGCATTGCTTCGCCCGACACCGGGCGTGAGGCAACATCTCACCCGGATACCCGTCCCTCCCGATTCATGATGCAGGCGAGGATTTCGGTCACACAGCCCGCTTTGCTGTTCGCGGGCCCGTGTTTGATCCGAGGCCGAGAACACAATACTGATTGGCGTCAGCGATTAGATCACTCCGAACCAGTCAAGGAAGTAAACGACAACAACCAGCGATCAATTATTGGAAACAGCCACGCTCACTTCGGTGAACGCGTACTCGTGTTGGCCATCACGGATGATGAGAGCTCGTTTTCCGTCACGTTCTGCCCGCACGAAATCGAAGCCGCTACGAGTGGGATCGATGGTGATGAACGACGTTGTCCCGTCGTCGTTTTTGCGCGAAGCGACCGTGCTCTTCCAGCCGCTGAAAGTGAAGACCGTGTTGGCTCCTTGCCGGTCCATGCTGATGTCACCGAGCGCGCTGCTCTTGTAATGCGTGGCAAGCTTTGCCACCTCATCTTTGTCGGCAGGCACTGCGAGCCTTGGGCGTTCCTTTGCCCAAAAAGCTTTGTGATTGGCGGCGGCAGTGTCGACCTCGGCTACTGCCTCCGGTTTCCCATCGAACACAACCTCAACCAGCCTACGCATTAACGGGTGCAGGAGCGCGCCGCCCATATCCGCGTTGGTCAATAATATGGCCCCGATTCCGGAATCCGGCAGGATCATCCAGTCACTCTTGTAGCCGAAGAGGCTTCCGCCGTGATGAACAATCGGCACGCCCCAGCGGTTGTTCGTCTCGAGCCCCATCCCGTACGTCTCGTCTTCCCCAATCGCAATCTGTGGCTTGCGTCGCATTAGTAAATTCTCTTCGGACACGAATTGTTCCCCATCCGGCAGTTTGCCGAGTGAAAGCTCCAGTTGGACGTAATGAGCCAAGTCATGCGCGGAAGTCCAAACCCCACCGGCCGGCCGGAGCGGCACAACCGAGTAGTTGTTGTCCATGCTTGCTACCGCCGGATGATCATCGACATCATTCCCGTGAGGGCTCGCAAAATTGCCGTGCTGGGCCCGCTCCATATCGAAGGTTGTTGCCGCCATTCCCAGCGGTTTGAAGATTTGCGTCTCCATCGCCCGGTCATATGCCGCGCCGAGTTCTGCCGAGGAGTCGTAGAGGTGCGCGCCGATGTAGCCCGCGGCCGAAGCCATCACGTTGCTGTACTGAAACACCTCTCCGAAGCGGCTGGTTGGCTGCATGTTGCCAAGCAGAGTAAAGGTGGATGCCGCAGTGAACTTCTTGAAGTCGAAAATCCACTCCAGATCTTGCCTGGGCAGACCGGTGCACGCGCAAATCAGGTGCTTGATTTCGACTTGCCGGGTCGTATCAGCATTGCCGAGTTTGAAAGGCGGGTACGCCTGAGTCACGGGTTCGTCCCATTGCAATTTTTTAGCGTCCACAAGCCGGGCCAGCAAAAGCGTCGTCATGCCCTTTGTGTTCGAAGCCGCCATAAACAGCGTATTCGCATTGACGGGAGTTGACTTGCCAAGTTCGCGAACGCCAAGTCCCCCTTCATAGACCACCTTTCCCTGATCGATAAGCGCGAGCGACGCTCCAGGAACTCCCAGTTTGTGCATGGAAGCCTCAACGAAGCTCTTGAGAATCTCAATACGTTCTGGCGTTAGCGGAAGCGCTTTGCGCCCGGCGAACGATTCTCGCTCGTAACCCTTCGGACGCAAGCTTTGAATGACAAGATTGATTTGGGCAGCGCGTTTTTCGAAGGTCGACTGACTTCCCTCGAGCAAAACTACCGTCCACGCCTCGCCCGAGCGCAACGCAAGCGCGACAATTACTGTGCGTTCATTGGGTGAAGTCTCATAAATGAACTGCTTGCCATCAGTCCATCCGTTCCGGTCCGGAACCGGCAAAGCTACTTTGAGCGGACGCTTCATTTCGGGCCGGTTCCCGGTCCAGGCGCTGCTGACCGCCGCAGCCGCATCGGATGCGTGAAGGTCGGAGATGACGATGTGGCAATTGTTCTCGGGCGAGTTGAGCGTCACGGACGCGCCCTCGTTCGCAACCGACCATCCGGCGGGAACCGTAAAGGTCGCTCCACCCGGCGTGCTGCGAGGCGAATCCGCCGCAAGCGTCTGCGCGGTCGAATTGAGTCCGGGTTGGGCCTGCATTGCAGCGTAACCTGCGATACTGTAGGTCAGAGAAAGAAGAAGGCGGAGAAGAAGTCGGGCGGGCATGCGGGGGATTATATCCCCGTAAGCGCTTTGCCGACCATGCTATACTCTCCAGGTAGTCCCGCTTCTGCGGTTCTCGGGCGGAATCCGCCAATTACAACACCCAGGACAGATTATGCCCAAGTTGAAGACTCACAAGGGTGCGTCTAAACGCTTCAAGAAAACAGGTACGGGAAAGATCACGCGTCATCATGCGTATGCGAGGCATATCCTGACTTCCAAGCCGCGGTCCCGCAAGCGCAGACTCGGCCAGGGCGTCGTTGCCGACGAAACCGATCAGGCTAAGCTGCGTAGCATGCTTCCGTACTAGACTCTTCGAAGCAGATGATTTTCCGAGTAGAAGCTGTGCGCCGCACGTGCCTGTCTTCTCTCAAATGAAACCGCCTGGTTTCAATTCAAGATAAGGAGCAAACGTGCCAAGAGTAAAAAGAGGTACCCATCGGCGGAATTACCGCCACAAGACCCTCCGCCGCGCGAAGGGTTTCTTTCTTACTAAATCAAAGCTGAATCGTGCTGCCCAGGAAGCCGTTGAAAAGGCACTGCGCTACGGCTATGTCGGGCGGAGGCTCAAGAAGCGAAACTTCCGTTCGCTCTGGATCGTGCGCATCAACGCTGCCTGCCGTGCTTCCGATATCTCATACAGCAAGTTCATCAACGGTCTGAAACGGGCAGGAATTGGCCTGAATCGTAAGGTTCTGGCCGACATCGCCGTCAATGATTCAGCCGGGTTCGCCGCGCTCGTCGTGCGAGCCAAAGAGGCACACGGCGCTAACCTGCAGTAGTTGATAATAGGCTGTAACCGATGAATGCCGTGGAAGACAGCATCGACAGCTTGGTCGACTTGGAAGACCGGATTAATCGTGCCGTCCAGGTGATCACGGAGTTGCGGCACGAAAACGAGCAACTTGCGCAAAGAGTGAAGGCGGCCGAAGACGGCGCGCAGGCCGCGCGAGCCGAACGCGACGAAGTACAGGCTCTTTCGTCCGAATTTCAGAAAGAGAATGGCGATCTGGAAAGCAAGGTAAAGCAGCTTTCCGCAGAACTCGAGGAGCTCCGCGGAGAACGTAAGCAGGTTCGAAGCAGAATCGAAAAGCTGCTGAACCAACTGGATCTCTTGAGCGCAAGCTGACGGAACGGTACATGGAAGACTCGGACCAAACCAAGCAGGTCGTCCGGGTGACTATCTTCAACCAGACGTATACGGTTTCGACCGCGGGTGATCCGCAGCAGATTGTCGAACTTGCGGCCGAAATCGATGAACTCATGTCGTCGATTGCCCGCCGTGCAGGCAATCTCGATACGACGCGGACCGCCGTGCTGGCATGTCTGCATCTGGCCGACCGCCTGCGAGCAGTCGAACAGGAGCTGTCTTCCTTCAGGACCTCTGTTTCGAGCAAAACGCGGAACTTCGCCAGCATCCTGGATCAGGTCTTTACTGCGACCAGCGGGCCGGAATCGAACGGTTCCTAGAAAATGCGTGCCTGTTTCTGCAGGCTGCCGAAGGTTCCGATATTCGCCAGTGAGAACGAAAACAGGTACTGATTTTCGTTTCTGATACCGAGATTGAACTGGCGCAGTTGCATACTGAAGCCGCAGCAGTCAGTGTTGTAGGACACCTGGAAGAAGTTGAAGAGCCTGCGATCGAGCAGCAGGTCATAGTACACGGTAGCCGCGGCATTCCACCCCTTGCGGTTCGCGCTCCCGTATCCGCCTCCAAACGAGATCTGGTTCGCCTGTGGAACCAATAGCGGGTTCGTCGTAATGGCCGTATCGTTCACGCTTGCGAAGTACTTTGAGTACCGCACATTGGCACCGACCTGATGATCCACAAATTTTTTTCGCAACGGATCATAATCCGCTCGCCAGTCGAACGACAGAAAGGCATATGGACTTACGCTCATTGTCGAAACCACGGGAGAGTAAGTGCGCGGGCCGTCCAGAAACGCAATCGGCGTAAGCTCGATAGCAGAAAGCACCACGTTCCGCTGATTGGGTAGAACAGCTCCTCCAAACGTCGGATCGAAATAGCGAGCCTGCGCGATACGCCAGGTGAACACCTCGTTAACATTGCCCTTCTTGTCTTTCCGGTACAGCCGGTTTGTGAGTGATAGCGTCAACTGATTCGTGTTCGAAACGATATCGGTGGAATCGAAGTGTATCAGGCGCTGGAACTCGTTGATGCCGGTCACATATTCGTAGGTGGCGTCCGCTTCGATCACGTGTTTGAGCTTTGCGCCGATGTGCATCCATGCCGGCGGAGTATAAATCTTCTCGAGTGCCGGGGGCCTGAAATCCAAAGCGATGTCCGCATCATGCCGGAATACATTCGCGTTTGCAAGCACCGCGTTGATCGTGGGCGTCGGAGGACAGGTCGGATATCCATTGCACGAAGTTTGCGGCGTGTAAGTGGTCGTATTTGTCGCGTACGAATTGGTGTAATCGGTGCCCTCGAATGAGAAGCTCGGGTTAAGCGAGAAACCCTTGAAACTGAACTCGGTTGCCACCCGCGGCGTCACATCCATTCGGCCGAGAACATCTGTGTTCAACACCGCCTGCGGCGGACCGTAATTCTGCACGGTACCCGTCGGTTCCTGTCGGTTGAGAAGCCCCCCGGTTGATTGGAGCGACCACCAGACCGGAATCGGCCCATCCGCCAGCGTATGATCTCTCGCCGAAAACTGGACTTCCGGCAGCTTCTGAATCACCACCTGGTTGGGGGCTTGACCGAGCGACGGATAAGTGATCGTTTCAAACAGCTGATCCCGCTGGGCGATGATGTTCAGCGTGTATGAATCGTCCTGGAAATGGCGTTGCAGATACCCGAGTGAATAAATCTCGGAAGAGACAGCGCTAGTGTACGAGTACGAGAATGCCTGGCGGAACAGATACGAACTCAGGTAGTTGTAATCGAGCCTGCCCGTGAAGCCAAGCACCTCCGTTCGCCCCGTCAGCTCAAACTCGGTTCCCCCTTCCTTGATCTGCGGCTGTCCCGGAGCACCTTTTGTATCAACAACGCTGTACAGGTTGAAATTGAAATCGCTCACCTCGTTGGGCTTGCCGCGAAAATCGTAGCGGAACGCCGGCCCGCGGGCTGAGAAATACTCCGCAATCCCAGTCATGTCATAGCTGCGATTGATGGCCCAATAGTACCCGACACCGAAGATGTAGCCGTACACAGAACTGTGCCCGATGTTCGGCGTCAGGAAACCGCTCTGACGGGGGTTCTTTCCGAGCGGGCGATAGAAGTACGGCAGGTACAAAATCGGAAATCGTTTCAGGCGCAGCACGGTGTGACGGGCGATCGCTCTGTCGCCCGGAATCACATCGAAAACCGGGGCCTCAAACGTCCACCAGGGCTTCGGGATTTTGCAATCGGTAAGAAATCCCTGGTGCAGGATGTAGCGGTCCTTGATACGCTCCGCCCATTTGGCCTGAAAGTAAAAGGGATTCGTCGTGGTCAGCACACCGGGACTGGTGATGATCTTGGCGGGGGAAGTGCCGTTCACCCCGTAGAACTTTCCATCTTGCGTTTTCAGATTGTATTCACCGTGATCTGCGTTCAGCTTGTCGCCCGTGACGAAATGCTCAAGGCTCACATGCCCTTTGGCAATGACCCAGTTGGTATCGGAGTTGAATTCGATGTCATCGGCCGAGATCGAAACATCGCTGAGCTCGATTTTCGCGGCGCCGTGCAGGTACCGCATTGGACCGTTCGAGTCTTCGGTTACGGAGTGATACCAGATTTCGTCTGCGGGAGGCAGATTGGCTTTGGCGGGTCCGTGCGATGTTTGAGCGGCGGCGGGTACGCTGCCCAAAGCAGTAGCTATCAATAAAAAGAACAGCTTAGATGAGAAATGTTCTAGACACCGATCACGTTTTCTGTTAAGAAACGAAAAGGGAGAAAAGGCTACCCGCGCGAAAGAAAGCTTCAACCGAGCACCGTAGCATGACGGCAAATGGAGCCGCAAGCTCCTCGGATCCTGAGCGGACAAAGTGCGAAAAATCCAAACATGACGTGCCAGCATTGCCAAACCTGGGTTCAGGAAGGCGACCATCGTTGCCAGCGCTGTGGTCGGCGCGTGAGGAGTACGCCCCAAAGAATTTCGCCTGATCGGTTTCCCATTGCCGGAGCTGCTACCGCTGTCGCTTACCGATACGCGGCCCAGCCGGAAGAGGTTGCTGACGACGCACCGCAAGTCGTGGATGCCTCTGGCCAACAGGCACTTTTTCAGGCACCCGCCGATCCGCGAGTAATCCCGTTCGATTCACTTACCAGCCCCTCCGAACGAGCATCCATCCGCGCACGCGCCGCCGAATTCGAGCGGCCCACTCCAGTCAAGGCCGGAAAAGTCGGCGTTCGTCATGCAAGGAACCGCTCCAAGCAGTCGGCCGATCAGCGTCGGCTGGACTTCCAGGGCGAGGAAGCTTTTCTGGCGCTTCCCAAATCCGATATCATCTGCGACGCTCCCGTCGCGACTGTCGGTCTGCGTGCGGAAGCCGCTGCTGTAGACGCTTTCTTCATGGCAGCCGGATCTGTTATCGGATTGTGCATGTTCTATTATGCCGGGGGAGTAATCTCGCTGGATCGACATACCCTGCCCTTCTTGCTGATTGCGGTGGCGACTGTGCCTTTGTTCTACAAGCTTCTCTGGGTTTTTGCCGGGCGCGACTCGCTGGGGATGCAACGTGCCGGTCTGCGGCTGGTCGATTTTGATGGCAACCCGCCTTCGCAGCAACGGCGCTATGCGAGACTTTTTGGCGGTTTTGTCAGCTTACTGGCGGCGGGGATCGGGCTTGTTTGGGCTTTTGTCGATGAAGACAATCTCACGTGGCACGATCACATTTCGAGCACCTTCCCGACGTTTGCAAACGATAGCGACGGCTAGATACGTTTCACCGCTCTCCGCAGTTCTACCTATTTAGAAGGCCTAAACCAAGGCTGTATTTCCTGCGGGCAAGAGAATGGCTGACATCGAGCCCTTCGACTTCGGCATGCGTGGGTCAGCCCCATAGCTCTGAATCTGGTCCCGCGCAAATTCGGCCTCCGGAAGCTCGCACGTGATGACAATCGTGCGCCCGGTCTGGTCGACTTCCACGGCGTGCTGGAAGGCAACCGCCTCGGGCAAGAGGAAGAGCTTTTGCAGCATCTCGATGACGTACTCGTAGGTGTGCTCATCGTCATCGAGGAGGACGACGTGAAAAAGCTTTCCGTGCTGTTCCTGATCGGTTCCTTGTACGGAGGGCGTTTCGGCGGGAACGACGGTACTCGACATGGGGACGGTACTCGACATGGGAAAGATAACCTATTTTGAACCATCGCCTGTTAGGCCGAACCCGTGCGCCTTCTCCTATCATCAAATAGCTGTTAAACTGGCTTCAGTTCCACCTTAGAAAGGGGGCGCAACGGCTTCGACGGGATCGGATCGTTGTGTGAAGGCGTGTCGGGTTCCGAGCTCCCGTAAAACGATCGGAAAAACATAACTGCCAATAACCAGCAGTTTGCTTACGCTGCCTAATTCAACTTAGGTTGCCGCTCCGGCTAACGAGCCTGCGCGTTAGCTAGCGAGCGTCATTTTGCAGGATAGGCACCAGGCTTCGGTCCGTAGCCATGGGCTGAGATCAATCGGGCTAGGGGGCCGCCGCTCTTGCCGGTGGTATAGGCGGTCGCCGAATAAAGAGAACCGGATACACACGTAGGCTTTGCACGGCGGGCTTTCTCGGACGCGGGTTCGACTCCCGCCGCCTCCACCAATCCACTCCCATTTGTTTTGATTAACTTCCACGGGCTTTTTTGACCTTCACGGCACCGTGTACCTCCGGTGTACCCTCCCGCACTTCGAGAATTTCATCCTCGTTCCAAGCCGTTCGTACGCGTTGTTCGAGGCGTTCCTGGCGAGCTCGCACCCAGGGCGCATAGCTCCTCTCGGTAGTC
>JAFAUR010000784.1 GCA_019243205.1 Acidobacteriaceae bacterium
TTCTACTCGGCTTTACGTTTTCGAGATTCCTGGTCGATCTCTCGTTACGCGAAGCGGAGGAGTTGCTAACGGGGTCCACGCGAGATTTTGAACGGCAACAGGTGACGATCATGCGGCAGTTCGGTATTGACTATGAACTTCTGCAACGCAAAGTCGACGCTATTTCACCCGTGACGCAGAAAGAGCGCTAATGACCGAAGACGAGACATCTGGCCAAAGCAGTCCGACGCCACCGCCGATTCCTAATCCTCAGAATCTGCGGCCAAGTGGACTCAGCAACAGGCACAAGCGTTATATCTATTTTGGAGTGACGGCTGTAGTCCTGCTCCTCATCCTGGCGAATATCGTCGGTTCAAACCAGACGAGCTCAACCCGAGTGCCAGTTCAACCCGGCTCGGCTTCCCAACAACAGAATCCCACCCCGGCACAAATCCGGGATTGGGAGAACAACCTCAAGCAAGCCGAAGCACAACTTCAGGAAGAGACGCGGGAACGGCAGCATCAGTTGGATGCAGTCCGTGCAAGTCAACAGGGCCTTCCAACTCAAACGCCCATGACAGCCGATGATTTGCAGCGCGCCGCTGCACTCCAAGATGCGGCGCTCGCCCACCAACAGTTTCAGCAGGCGTATGGTGCGGGCCCTGGTGTCGAGAATCAATCAGGATCGCAAAAATCGCAAATTCAAGCCGAAAAAGAACAACAGGCGTACAAATCGCTCTTTGCTGACAACATGGTGCGCCAGGAGTCGGCGAATCCATCCGGTCCACCGCAACAGCCAGCACACTCGATGCCGCCCCAGGCACAACCACCACCCCCTGAGGTCGCCAGTTCAGACGCCCAACTGAAGCCTGCGACTGAGAAGCAACGAAAACCGTTGGATTTCGCTCCGGGGTCTCAACCGACGTTCTGGCTGCCGGAAGGGACCGTAATGGAATCCGTCCTCACAAATCGGCTTGACGGTGATGCCGCTGGTCCCGTTAACTGCATGATCACAACCGATGTCTACCTGCCCGGAACAAGAATGCTCCTGATTCCTCAGGGCGCACGGGTTCTTGGAGACGCTAGCAAAGTCTCATCGTTCGCTCAGCAGCGGCTTGCAGTGGCGTTTCATCGCGTTCTTGTCCCCGGTCTGCACCCGTACTCAATTCCTCTGGATAAAGAGCCTCCGGCCCTCGCCCAGGCCGGCGAAGTCGGGCTGCGCGACAAGGTGAACAACCATTACTTCTCAATTTTTGGAGCGAGTCTAGCGATTGGCGCTATCGGCGGCCTGGCCCAGATTGGCAACGGTACGACCGGACTCGTGTACGACCCGTCCGTCGCGTTTCGAAATGGCGTTACCCAGAGCATGGCCGAATCCTCAGATCGCGTTTTGGATCGCTTCCTTAATCGAATGCCCACAATCACCATTCGCGAGGGCACGCGCGTGAAGATCATCCTTACTGACGACCTTCAGTTGCCGTCCTACGAATCCATGCACACGGGAGGAATGTAAATGGACCCTGAAACAGAACGGCTGATCCGCCGCGACATTCGCGCACGATGGGCGCCCATATTCATACTTTTTTGGCTCTTTATCGGCACAGTGGTTGGACTTGGGCTGATAGGAGGCTTGGGCTTTCTAGAAAGATTTCTGCGCACTGAAGGATTTCTACCGTAATGAGGTTTCAACATATGTTCAAACGCCGTCTCCAAATCGCGACCAGCATCCTCACGGTGCTGTGTCTCCTCTGCTTCATCTCGCCGCGTCCAGCACCAGCACAGTTCGGCTTCAGCATCGTCTCCGATCCCATGCAGGAATCACACTCCTGGCAGCAGCTTCTCAATGACATTCAGAAGTTGCAGAAGCTAGATCATCAAATTCAGCTTGCCTTCTCCGTTTACAACCAGATGCAAATGAACGCGCGGTTCTTTTCGAACAAAAGCGCGTGGCAGGGACTCACAAATCAGATCGTACGGAATTGGTCACCCAATTCTTACGGCGCAACCGCAATGTGGAGCCCTATGGTCATGTACGGTACCGGTTCCGCGAGCGGGGCGTGGGGCAACGTCACGATCACGCTGCACACCAATCCGTACTTGGCGGCGGTTGCAGGTTCCATTCTCGCCGGTGGGCGCGGCTACAACCCGTACAGCCGGGATCTTGCATCCGCCGCGTCTGTCGAAACCTTCGACGGTGCTGGGCCAACGGCGATTCAGACGCTCGGGAATGCCCGGCAGCAGCAGATGCAAATGAATCTGGCCATCGGTCGCCTTCAGGCTTCGGTATCGGACGGATCGGACGGGATGAATTCAGAAGTTCAGCAGCTGAATCTCCTAGCTGCCGGTGCAGTCCAAGGCCTCCAGATGCAGCAGACGACGAACAACGTCGTCACATCGCTGCTCGAACAGCAGACTATTGCCAACAAAATCCAGCGAGATACGCTGGCAGATCACCTTAACTTCATCAATCAGACCGACCAGTACATGGTCTCCGAAGCTCCAATGTGGGGCGGCGCTGCGCAAGCGCTAAGCTCGCATTAACTGGAGTCACATATGTTCAACGCCCTCAACACCAAGCTTCTGATTGTGATCGCTGCCCTCCTCGCCAGCATCGTTGCCTACTTGGCTTACGAGAAGCACCAACGGGATGTAGTGGAAAAGAAGGCCGAACAACGGTTTGAACAGATGCGAAAACAGGGCCAGCAAACGCAACCTCAAAAGTGGGGTGACTCGCTGAAGAAAAAGTAGCTATGCGCAAGTGGTTCCCCCTCCTGTTTTGCCTCGCATTTGCATCTTCTCTCCAAGCCCAATCGGGACCTATTCCGGTCAACAGCGGCAGCGTGGATTACATCACAGCAATCACGAACGCGATTGACAGCCTCGTCACTTCTGGCGGCGGGCTGTTCGTGTCCACGGGGAATCAAATTCTAACCGCAATTGGCATCATCATGCTGGTAACTTATGGCCTCAAGTTAGCGGCCGAAAGCGCCTCGCGACATCATGGCGAGTTCCAGTTTCCAGCGCTCATCCATTTCTTTGCGTTGTTCCTGATTGCTGAGGCGTTGATGCGTTACTACAACGCTCCTCTTCCCTGGACGTCTGTCAGCGTTTCAAGAATTCTCCCGGACACGGCACGTTTCTTTGCAGGAACGATTGACTTGAGCGTTCTAAACACGCTACTGGCTCAGATATCGGCACTTGTTTATGGAACCGAACGGCCTGCTATTACAGACCTCACAGCGGTGTTCCTTTACTACACGATCCTCATTGACATGACGATCATTCAAGGCGTCCTTTTCGCTGTAAATATTCTTGCTTTCGTTTTGATTGGAATTGGATCATTACTTGGCCCGATCTTTATTCCGTGGCTGGTGGTTCCCAGACTCAATTGGCTGTTCTGGAACTGGGTTCAATTCATGCTCCAATACAGCTTTTATCGAGTCGTCG
>JAFAUR010000162.1 GCA_019243205.1 Acidobacteriaceae bacterium
CAAAACCGGTGGAATGCTGGGCGCGATGGTTAGCGACGGGTCGCGCCTCTATTTCGCCGAAGGCAACGAGACTGGGCAGCGGCTAGCGTACATTTCGAAGGAAGGCGGTGAAACATCATTTTTGCCGACGCCTCTGGGTCAGATTGAAATCCAGGGAATCTCGCCAAACCGCGCTGAACTGTTGGTCACTGACTTTGTCCATCACCTTGCATGGCCATTGTGGAGGTTGTCACTCCCGACGGGAACCCCTCATCGGGTTGGAGATGCGCTAGGAAGCGCGGCAACCTGGTCGCCCGACGGCAAAGAGATCGCCTATATAAAGGAACGGGAACTCTATCGGGCTAATGTTGACGGCAGTGCGGCCAGGAAGATCGCCACATTGCCGGGTGGAGCGTTCTGGCTCCGCTGGTCGCCCGACGGAAGCAGGCTGCGCTTCACTGTCGGCAACGTGATCAATCGAATAGGAGCTCTCTCGCTTTGGGAGATTTCACCCGACGGAACTGGACTGCACTCGTTACTTCCTGATTGGAACAAGCCTTCCACCGAGTGCTGCGGGAATTGGAGTCCGGACGGCAAGTATTTCGTTTTTCAATCGACACGGGAGGGCAAAACGGAAGTCTGGGCAATTCGTGAACGTAACCCACTGTGGGAAAGCTCAAAGCCGCAACCAATGCAGCTCACCAGTGGACAATTGAACTCTCTGGCCCCTGTATTTAGCCCCGACGGAAAGAAGCTGTATGTCATCGGTCAACAGTCGCGCGGTGAGTTGCAACGGTACGATTCAAAGTCGCGCCAATCGGTGCCGTACCTGTCAGGCATATCAGCGGAGTTTGTGGAATTCTCACGCGATAAACAGTGGATCACTTACGTTATGTTTCCCGAGGGCACTCTGTGGCGCAGCCGGCCCGATGGCAGTGATCGCCTGCAACTTACACGTCCACCGATGCAAGCTGTCGTTCCTTCCTGGTCGCCCGACGGTAGACAGATCGTGTTCACTGCCCTATCACCTCGCGCGCTTTGGAGAGCGTACGTCGTGCCCTCCTCCGGAGGTGCGGTTCAGACGGTCTTTCCAGAGCCGCACAATCAGGCCATGGCGAGCTGGTCCGCGGACGGGACAAGCATTCTTATCAGTTACGTTTACTATGTCGAAAGCACGCCACCCGACCTGGCCATCGTGCATCTCGCAACGCATAAGGTGGAGCGAATGCCCGGCACGCGAGACCTTTGGCAAGCCCAATGGTCGCCCAACGGACGATACGTTGCAGCGAAGACGGACGATGGTCACGCAATCCTGCTTTTCGATTCGCGTACCAAAAAATGGATGGAAGTGGCCGAGAGTGACGTCGCTTTCCTGCGCTGGTCGCCCGACGGACGCTACCTCAATTTCAGACGTCTCGGCACCAATAAGGCGTTCGTGCGCGTTCGCATTACTGATCGCAAAGTGGAAGAGGTGGTCAGCCTGAGGGACATCAAAAGCACCGGATATTCTGGCGGCTTCTGGGTCGGTTTCACTCCCGAAAACGAACCTCTGTATCTGCGCGATACCGGCACCGAGGAGATTTACGCGCTGGACTGGAAAGCACCGTAGGTGACGCAACGGCTGGCAAATCTGAGCTGGCCACTCGCCCCGCTGGTCCTTGCACGCAAGTAACTCTGATGGATTCGCGGGATTCGGAGAGAACGTGTCTCGCGTCGATGGATCCGCTGTAGTCGCGACGGGTTTACGAATCCGGGCTCAGTTCGCGAATAGCACACTTGAGTGACGTATCCGCGAGCTGAGCGCCACAACTACGAGGCCCAGGCGCAAGAACTCGGAAAATTGGGCCGAGGTCGGCATCGCGGGCCACGCCGAGTCCGGAATTGTGCGCTGACGACGCGTTCGGTTGTGGATGATACTAAGTTGCGCTCCTCAGCAAACGGCACGGACTGGCGTTAACGGGGACACTCGCAAAATCCGGCGCGTCCCCAGGTGCGCTCCTAATGGATCCTGACTCTGGGTATCCGCAGCGCGCGGCTCGGCGGTGTTGAAGGTCCGCCGAATCACGTTTGCTTCATCGTTGAACAACTCGACCGCGAGCACACTGGTTGGCGTGTTGACGGGAAGCTGCCAATGCTTCAACCAATTCTCGACGTCCGACTGAATGAAGGTGCCGCTCACCGGAATTTGCGTGCTTTGAACGGAAGCACCGCCGTACGGCGTATCGCGGACGATCACGGCGCCGGCCGGATTGTGTACCAGCGCGCCGCGAGTCTTTTCGAGCAGAATGTTTCGCCAGGCGAGTCCATCCACGCGCTGCACTTGAGCGTATAAGAGAAACCAGA
>JAFAUR010000230.1 GCA_019243205.1 Acidobacteriaceae bacterium
TCAGGCCAAAACCGGTTCGAGCTCTTCCTCTTTCACGGTTGACGCGGCTCTCGGTTTTCGTTCGGTCTGCACTGCGTCAAACTTCACTGACACGAGCCGTGAGACCCCGGGTTCTTGCATGGTCACCCCGTACAGCGCCTGCGCGGCTTCCATTGTCCGCTTGGAGTGGGTAATCACGATGAACTGCGTTTGCTCGGCCATGTTGCGCAGCAGCTTGGTCAAGCGTTCGATATTCGGCTCGTCCAGCGGTGCATCCACCTCGTCGAGTATGCAAAACGGGCTCGGTGTGTACTGGAAAACGGACATCAGAAGCGCCATGGCCGTAAGCGATTTTTCGCCGCCCGAAAGCAGCAGAACGCTCTGCAATCTTTTCCCGGGAGGCGAAGCAACAATGTCGATCCCGGACTCGGCGAGGTTCTCCTCATCGGTCAAGCGCATCTCGCCTGTTCCGCCGCCGAACAGATTCTTAAACATCTCCCGGAAGTTCGCGTTGATGGCGTGGAACGCTTCCCCGAAGCGCTTCCGTGACTCAGTGTCGATCTCGCCAATCGCTTTCTCCGTATCGCGAATAGAATCCAACAGGTCCTGGCGCTGCGCCTGCAGAAATTCCTGCCGCTGCTCAGCCTCTTCGTACTCCTCTAACGCCTGCGGATTCACCGGCCCAAGAGCCTCGATTTTTCGTCTGACTTCGTTGTACTTCGCTTCCAGGTCGGCGAGTTCTTGGTCCCCGGGAATTGTTTCGGATTCAGCTGCGATATCGGCTAAGCGGGCCTGCAATTCTTTCTCGGCAGTTTCTTCCAGGTGCTTCAGATCCGACTCGGCGCGCGCCAGCGCAACCTGGAGTTCCGACCGCTTCTCCTGCTGCGCCTGCGCTATCAGCCGCAACCGTTTTAAATCTTCTTCTAAGGCTGAGAGTTCTTGGCGCATGGTGGCTTCCCGCTCAGCCAGGCTCTTCACGCGCCCGTCGGTCTCAATGATCGCTGCGCCGAGCTCGGCACGCTTCGATTCCAGTTCGGCATTGCTTGCCGTCAGATTCGCCCGCTCTGAAACCAGCCGTTCCATCTCCCGCAGCAGATGTTCACGCCGATTACCCAAATCCCGTACCTGAGTTTCTAACCGGGCTTTGTTTGCCGCGAGGGAACGCCGCCGCTCCTCGATACTCGCCAGATTGGCCCGGAGCGTCGCATGTTCCTCGGCCGCCCGCGCCACTTCAGACTGCAGAGCTTTCCAGTCTCCTTGCGCAGACTCGAGCGCGCGTTCTTCTTCAGAACGGTTTTGCTCCGAGACTTCGAGGGCCGTCCGGTCGCGTGCCAGGCTTTCCTCCCGGGCCGTTCGGTCTTCCGAAAGGCGTTCCAGATCCAGCCGCGCGCGTGACAGCCTGGCCTGTACCCGCTGCGATTCTTCCGCGAGCTTGCGGGTTTCATGGTCCAGCGCCAGAACGTCCTTTTCCTGCGCCTGCTGTTTCGAGCGCAGTTCCTCCAGATCTTCAACCAAGCCCTGAATGGAGTGTTCGAGCTCGGCCAGTTGCGTCTGCGCGGCGACGACTTCTGCCTGCTTGGCCGACTCCAGCTTCGAGACTTCCCGGAGTTCGCGCTTCAAAGCGAGCGGGCCGGCGCCGGTCTTCTTGCCCCCGCTGACCGCCCGGCCATGAAAGGTCAATCCATCTTGGGTGAGAAACCAGCAATGAGGATATTGGCCGGCTAGTTCGGGCGCATGTTGCCGATCGTCTACGACGTAGCAGTTTGCGATTCGGGGCAGCATCGAAATCGGCAGACCCGTAAGCCCGTTTGTCAGCCTGAGCGCATCCGTCAGTTTCGAAATTCTGTCGTCGATCGCAGGCTGAGGCAGATTCTGAGCATCGCCCCCGCTCTCGTGGCCGGACTCAACCAGAAACGTTGCCCGACCATCCAATTCACTCCGGATCAGTTCGATGCCGCGCTGCGCGTCCTCCCAGTTCCGGACCACCACAAACTCGAGTTCTTCATGCAGAAACTCTTCGGTAGCTTTTTCAATCTGCGGATCAACTTCAAGGAAGTCGGCCAGTACTCCAACCGGATGGAGATCCGCCGCCTTACCTTTTTCCACGGCCGTGAAGAGCTTCTTCACCGTTTCAGTCGTGTAGCTGCGGTGTTGAATGACTTCTTCGAGCGAATCCTTGCGAGCTTTTACCCGGGAGTGTTCACCGCGGAGCCTGTCGACCGCTTGACGTGTTTCGCCGAGCGCCGATCGCTTCTGCTGTAATTCGGATTCCACCTGTTTCCGCTGGTCCGTCACAGAGACGAGATCCGTTTGACGTGCCGCGAGACGCTCTGATAAGTCAGATCTCAAACGGGCAACACGTTCGCCGTCTGCCGTCGCCTGCTGCTCTTCGGCGCGTGCCCGTTCGGTGTCCCGGTCCGCGGATGCAAGATGGGCCTCCGTTTGCGTGATCCGATTTTTGAGGCCGGACGATTCCCCCAGGAGGCTCAATACGCGCTGGCGCGCCGCCTCCAAGCCTTTTTCCTGCTCTGCCAGCCGGGTTTGCGCAGCCTGTCGTTCCGCGGCCTTCCCATCCAGCTGAGCTTTGGCCTCTGTGCACTCGGCATCCAGCGATTCGAGCGCGGCCGTCTGACTCTGCAGTTCCTGCGTTCTTTCGCCTTGTTGTGTTTCGAGGGAGGCCGCTTCGATTTCGCTCGATTTCAGCCGGTTTTCAATCTGCTCGATCAGCCTCGCTTGCGATTCCAGCCTGCCCCGGACTCGCTCCGCCTCGAGCTGTAGATCTGCAAGTTGTTTCCGCGCTGCGGTGAGATCGAGCTCCGTCCCGTATAACTGTTCGAGCTTGCTGGTCTGATGCCCCTCGCTCTCCCCGATTGCAGCCTGTGCCGCTGCAAGCTCGTTTGAAGTCAGGTTCAGCTCAATGGTCAGCTTCGCCGTTTCGCGTTCCAATACGAGGAACGTCGCCGAAAGCACCTGGCGCAGATAGGCCGTACCTTCGGTTTTCAGCTCGCCATACCGTTTCGTTTTAGCAGCCTGTCGCTTCAACGAATTGGCCTGGCGCGTGACCTCCTCCAGGATGTCGAACACACGAGCGAGGTTTTGCTTGGCGCTCTCCAGCTTGGCCTCGGCCAAGCGCTTGCGAGTCTTAAACTTCGTAATGCCCGCAGCCTCCTCAATGACGGCCCGGCGGTCTTGCGGCCTGTTGCTGAGGATCTGTCCGATCCGGCCCTGTTCAATGATGGCGTAGCTCTCGGGCCCGAGTCCCGTGCCCAGAAATAGATCTTGAATGTCCCTTAGCCGTGCGGCACGTCCATTGATCAGGTATTCGCTCTCGCCCGAGCGATAAAGCCTGCGTGTGATGGTGATCTCGCCTGTGCGCTCCGCGGTCCGGACTACTTCTGCCTTGTATGTGGAGTGCTGTCCTTCCGTCGTGTCGTGGTCGACCTTGTTCGCGGCGGCGGTTTCGTTCTGCGATGTTGAAACACGGGTCTGCTCTTGTTCGCGCGCCGGAGCGGCGAGATTTGCCGCAGCCAACGCCGCCTCATCGGGAACCAGGGTCATCGTGACCGATGCCATGCCTAATGCTTTTTTGTCACGCGTGCCGGCGAAGATGACATCTTCCATACGGGCACCGCGCAAACTTTTGGCCGACTGCTCACCCAACACCCAACTGATGGCATCGCTCAGGTTGGATTTGCCGCAACCGTTCGGACCAACCACGGCAGCAATACCGCTGCCGTTGAATTTCATTTCGGTCCGATCGTAAAAGGATTTGAACCCTTGAATTTCAACGCGTTTCAGTTTCAGCAACAGGGAGAACCCTTCCTAAGATATATTCTCGCGGGTGTCTCTATCGTAGCCGGAAGCGAAAGAGCTGTAAAGGCAGAGAGCTACGGAATATTGTAGAGGAGGAGCCACACGGTACGACATATTGAGGTCGGGTAGTGCCAATAACGGCCACGAGCGGCATCAACATCTATTGGACACGCCGGGGCTCGGGTTCGCCGGTCCTGCTGATCATGGGACTCAGTTTCACCCATGAGATGTGGTTCCGTCTGACTCCCGCTCTGCTCGGCGCCGGCTACGAAACACTCCTATTCGATAACCGCGGCATGGGTCGAAGTGAGACGCCGCGAGGCCCGTATCGCATCCGTGACATGGCGAAGGACGCAGTCGCTGTCCTCGATGCGGCCGGAATTCAGTCGGCCCACATTATCGGCGCGTCGATGGGCGGCATGATTGCTCAGGAACTTGCCCTGTTCTATCCGGAGCGAGTCAAAACCCTGATGCTCGGATGCACGAGCTGTCGTGGGCTCGGCACGTGGCCAAAGTGGAGCTACGCGCCCTCCGTGCGATCGTCCTGGGCGTCTCGCATGGAGCGGGAACGCGCTTTCCGCCGGATCCTCTATGCGGATACTACTCCGGACGAGCGCATTGAGGAGGATCTGCTCGTCCGGTCCAAATGCTCCTGGACATATAACGGGTTTTGGAATCAGCTTGCCGGCATTCTGATGTGGAGTTCGTTTCGCAGGCTACCGCGCATCGATGTGCCCACACTGATCATCCACGGTGATCAAGACCGCCTCATTCCATCTCGACACGGCCGAGTTCTCGCCTCCCGAATCCCCCGTGCTCATTTCGAACTGATCAAGGATGCCGGCCATATCTTATCGACTGACCAACCGGAAGTGTGCTGCCGCCTGATGCTGGACTTCCTCTTGTATCACGGCGACGGCGCAAATCGGCAGGGCTGACTCAGACTACAGCTGCCGATTTATCCGTCAAAGCGGCTACTCCCGGCAGTTCGGTTCCGCCGAGAAACTCGAGAGAAGCTCCGCCTCCGGTAGAAATGTGCGTGATCGCGTCGGAAACACCCGCAACTTTGATCGCCTTTTCCGAATCGCCGCCGCCCACCACCGACACGGCGCCCGATTCCGCCACCGCTTTCGCCAATGCCACCGTCCCTATGTCAAAAGGCGGCATTTCAAAGATTCCCATTGGCCCGTTCCAGATCACGGTTTTGGATCCGCGGATGATCCGCGCGTACTCTTCTATCGTCTTAGGTCCGATATCGACCCCGATCTGGTCCGGGCCGATATTTGTGACGACCTCACTCGGGGCTCCTGGCTTTATCTCTCGAACCACCACGTGATCGACCGGCAAAACGATTTTGCCTGCTGCAGTCGACAGAAGTTGCCGAGCCAGGTTCACTTTTTCCGCCTCCACCAGGCTCTTCCCCGTCTCTTGGCCTTGAGCCCGGATAAAGGTGTATGCCATCGCCCCGCCGATCAGGAGCTTGTCTACTGTTCCGATAAGATTTTGAATCACCTCCATCTTGTCCGAGACCTTGGCTCCCCCAAGCAACGCAACGCAAGGTCGCTCCGGATTGCTTGTCACTTTGCCGAGCCATTCCAGTTCGCGGGTCATGAGAAGACCGGATGCAGCCAGTGGGAAATAGGAGACCATCCCCACCGTCGAAGCATGGGCCCGGTGCGCCGTCCCAAACGCGTCATTGACGTATATATCGGCGAGCGAAGCTAACTGCTTGGAAAACTCCGGGTCATTTGCTTCTTCTTCAGGGTGAAACCGTAGATTCTCGAGCAAGAGTACCTCGCCTGGTTTAGGCTTCAGGGCAGCCAGTTCCGGTCCCACGGAATCTGGAGCCATCGTTACAGGCTTGCCGAGGAGTTCTGTCAAACGAGCGGCTACCGGCGCCAGGCTCATCTCCGGATTCGGCTTACCGTTGGGACGCCCGAGATGACTGCCGAGAACCACGGCCGCGCAATGCTCGATCGCGTACTGAATCGTAGGAAGCGATGCCCGGATGCGCTTGTCGCTCGTGATCTCCTTTCCGCCATTTCCGAGCGGGACATTGAAGTCCACCCGAATGAATACGGTTTTATCCTTTAGGTCGAGATCTTTGATCGACAACTTAGCCATGAGGATATTTTAAGAAACCTATTGGATAATCCCTGGCGACATTCGCCACGTAAAATCTTCCGATCGAGGGGGGCGAAAATAAGGCAAAGTATTAAAAATGGCTCTAAAACTTTGGTTTTTGGCCGAATAGTACCTTAGATCGAGTATCCTGATGACCGGAACATAAATTGCTTCTGGGAGTAGGGAGTTTCGACCTATAATTCATAGCGATGCGCATGGTTCTATGTCCTTCGTACTAGTGTCCTACGCGTTGAGGAAGAGCTACGCATGTCAAGCGTCACAGCACCTATCCGAGTCCTCATAGCCGATGCATTTCCCATCGTGATCGATGGGGTACGGAGCATTCTTCAGCACAGTCCGGGAATTCAGATTGTGGGGGAATGCAGCGACGGTGGGGAAACAGTCGAAAAAGTCCTTCAACTCGATCCAGATGTTCTGGTTCTGGATTTGAAATTGCCGCGGACGGATGGTCTTTCGGTTCTGCGGAACCTGCAGGCCCAGGACCGGGCCAATCACACAAAGGTCCTTCTGTTCGCATCGGCAGAACAGAAAGACGAGTTTGTCGATGCCATGAAGCTCGGCTGTTCCGGCATTCTGCTCAAGGACAACCCGACTCACCTGATTGAGAAGAGCATTCAGAAAGTACACGCCGGCGAGATTTGGCTCGACTCTACCACCACCGCCGCCGTGATCCGGCAGTTCGCCAGCCCGAATGATCATCCGAACGTCCCGTCTACAACGCCCCTGAACGGATCTAAGCCTTCCCGAGAACGCGCTCAACTCAGCCAGCGCGAAAGGGAAATCATCATCCTGATTGCCCAGGGCTATAAGAATAAGGAAATCGCGGAGAAGATGTTCATCACGGAGCAAACTGTGAAGAACCACTTACACAACGTGTTCGATAAACTCGGAGTTTCGGATCGCCTGGAACTCGCGCTTTACGCCATACATAACAGCCTGCACGTAAAAAGCTGACCGGCTCGGGCTTTCCATCCCGCGCCCGCTGAGCGACAATCGAAGGACACCGTCATCCCCCGCGGGCGACTGCGCTGCCGCACATGCCTGGGCTTCGAGAAGAAATCACCAAGACCTTTCTCCGCCTGAGAGGCAAAATGGCGTCAGGTCAACCTTCCGAAGCCGAAACCTCGCTGAAACCGGACGGACGCGAGGGCCAACAACTCGGCCAGTACCGGGTATTAAAGCGTCTCGGCGCAGGAGGTATGGGGCATGTCTACCTGGCGCTCGACACTCACTTGGGCCGGCACGTTGCGCTGAAGTTCCTACCCCCGGAACTCGTCTCCGACGCCGAAATGCTCCTCCGCCTGGAAGCAGAAGCGCGCGCGGCATCTTCCCTGAACCATCCGAATATCCTGACGATTTACGAAATCAGTCGGCTGGGCGGCCTGGACGTTTGCATCGTCAGTGAACACGTCGACGGCACTACCCTGCGTCATGCCATCATCCTGAATCTCGTGACCGTGGAAGGTGCAATCGATATAGCCTGCCAGGTTGCCTCCGCCTTGGTGGCCGCCCACGCAGCCGGTGTGGTGCATCGTGATCTCAAGCCGGGCAACATCATGATCCGGCAGGACGGCTACGTCAAAGTTATCGACTTCGGGCTGGCGAAACAAGCGCGTTCCGGTCGGACGGAGAGTTCGAAAACACTGACTCGTCCCGGGTCGGTGGTCGGCACGCTCCATTACATGTCGCCTGAGCAAGCCAAAGGCGACCCGGTGGATCACCGCACGGATCTCTGGAGCCTGGGCGTCGTGCTCTACGAGATGATTGCAAACCGGCTGCCGTTCGAAGGCCCGACCGACAGTCACGTGATCGTCTCCATCCTGGACCATCCTGTTCCTCCCCCATCATCGGCGGAGCCACTGCCCTCCGGATTGCTGCCGATTATCCATCGCGCGCTCGCGAAAAACCCTGGCAAACGCTATAACAGCGCGGCAGAGATGCTGGACGACTTGCACGCCCTGAGTCCCGCTCCAAAACGTGCCAGCAGCGTCCGGCGGCTCAGTGGCAGGCCAACCTTAATCGGCAATTCGCTACCCTGGGTGGCGGCAGCGTTGATTGCGGCCGCGGCAATCGGCGGGTTCTTTTTTTGGCAATACCGGTCGCCCGTCTGGTTCCAGATCGCCTCGATGCGTGAGTTGACCGACAGCGGGCGAGCATCACTGCCGGTGATCTCGCCCGACGGCCGCTATCTGGCATACGTCAACGGTGATCCGGGCAATCAGGAAGCGCTGATTGTCAGGGACGTCGACAACCCCGTCGAGCAGGTGAAAATCCCACCGCGCAAAATCCTGTATCAAGGCCTGACGTTTTCCCCAGATGGCGAGACTCTGTTCGAGGTCGAAAAGGATGACAAACTCGTCGGCCGATTGTATGCCATGCCGATTCTTGGATCGCGCCCGTCTGCCCCCGTGTTGGTCGATATCGATGGTCCGGTCTCCTTTTCACCGGACGGACGGCGATTTTGTTTCGTGCGGCGGTCTTCCAGCCCCAAAATGAGCTTTCTTGAAGTGGCAGACCGCGACGGCAGAAACCGGCGTCCAATCTTGTCTTCGAAGACTTTCACCATCTTCAGCTTCTCGGACTGGTCACCCAAGGGCGATCGGATCGCAATCTTTATCAATGACTCTCCGGGATCGAGCGGAGGAATCAATCTGGATCTCGTTAATCTGGACGATCGGCAGCGCACCATTCCTCTACCCGAGTGGCGCGTCGTAGGACAGCCGCGCTGGACTCGGGACGGACGGGGCATCCTCGTTACATCTGCCACCAGCAGTCAGGCGGCGAACCAGGCCCAACTTCGCGAACTCGATGTCCGCACCGGAAAAACACGCGATCTGACCCGGGACCTGGCAAACTACAAATCGGCGAGTCTGACGGCGAACAACAGTGAAATGGTTGCGCTCAAAACCGAATCACGCGCCTCGCTTTGGGTGTCGGATCCCGAGGACTTCACCACCGGACAGAACTCGGTTGCAGAAGGAGAAGAGCATGCCACGCTTACCTGGGCTGACGACCGTGGAGTCATCACCGCTTCCAAACGCAGCGGATATCCGAATCTCTGGATCTTTGATCCAGTGAATCAGTCGAGATTGCCGCTGACCAGCGAGCCTTTCGTCGAGCAGGATGCCGCGACCGTGCCCGGGGGGCATTCGGTCGTCTTTACATCTAACCGCAGTGGTCAGTTTCACCTGTGGACTTTCAATCCGGACCGAAACGAGTTTCGGCAGATCACGTTCGGTCCGAACTTTGACGAAGCGCCTTCGGTGTCGCGGGATGGGCAGTGGGTACTCTATACTTCCTGGACCGGCAATCAACCGCACTTGTACCGAGTCTCGATCTCCGGGCAGGGAAATGCCCGTTTGACCGACTTCGAAGCGAAGAACGGCTCCCTCTCGCCCGATGGAACTCATGTGCTGTGCAACATGGCTGATCCGGCTACCTCCAAGCGCTCCTTTGCTGTCCTTGCGGTTGATAATCCCCGCGACTTTCGGCTGATTCCTAATCTGGAATTTCCCGCTATCTGGTCACCGGACGGAAAGTCTTTGACCGTCGCGAAAACGAGAGCAGGCGTTTCGAATGTCTGGATCGTGCCCCTGAACGGCGGTCCCGCTCGATGTCTGACGAAATTCGACGACAAGGTAATCAAAGCACTGGCGTGGTCACCAGACGGGAAGCAACTGGCGTGCATTCGAGTCACTCACGCGAACGACGTTGTCCTGTTTCGAAGACAGGAATAGAGCGGCCCGGAAGTGGAGGCGTACGTGCTAAAACAACCGCGGAGGTCCTCACATGAGCGACAAAACTGAAAGAGAACTTTTACAAACCTCTGGCGGCGCAAAGCCCCAGAAGGAACAGGCCGACAAGGAAAGCCCGGAGATTCTGATGGCAGACGGCGAGAATCCTCCCGGTCAGCAGAACATCGTCGCCGATACAGAAGCGGTCGGTTAGCTCTCATTCCGTTTCGTTTCTGCCCACTCGGGCGGTGGATCGCACCAGGTAATCCTGATGCGTTGGTGAATGTGAGTTCCCCGCTAAAATAGGGGTTAGTTCACATTTTCTCCATGAGATCCCAAGATCACGAGAGCCGGCTCTTTCGGCGTCAGGCTCTCGAAGACGCCCTAGCCACTCGTGTCCTGGTTCTTGACGGGGCGATGGGGACGATGCTGCAGCAACGGCATCTGACAGCTGCCGATTTCGGCGGCGCGAGTCTCGAAGGCTGCAATGAGAACCTGGTGCGCACGCGCCCGGACGTCATCCGTGACGTTCACCGCGCCTATTACGATGCGGGTGCGGATATCGTCGAAACGAATAGTTTTGGGTCAACCAGAATCGTTCTCTCTGAGTACGGTCTTGAGGACCATGCCTACGAGCTGAATTTCAAAGCAGCGGAATTGGCACGCGAAGCAGCCGATGCGGTATTGACTGGCGGACGCCTGCGCTTCGTAGCCGGTTCGATGGGGCCGACCACGAAGGCCATCACAGTCACGGGCGGCGTCAGCTTCCCTCAGCTCGTCGACGGTTACTACGAGCAAGCGAAGGGTCTGTTCGATGGCGGCGCGGACATCCTGCTGCTTGAAACTTGCCAGGACACACGCAATATAAAGGCCGGCTTGCTGGCCATTGATCGCCTCGGGCGTGAGCTCGGGTATGTGATGCC
This sequence comes from Acidobacteriaceae bacterium, assembly GCA_019243205.1. GTDB lineage: Bacteria > Acidobacteriota > Terriglobia > Bryobacterales > Bryobacteraceae > Bog-105. The sequence goes on from JAFAUR010000230.1 coordinate 10,595, forward strand.
CACGGTAGTGTCCGGCACAATTGAGGCTACCGGCACCATGCTTGGCGGCCAGACTGCCGAAGCGTTATACACTTCGATCTCACACGCCAAGCTGCTCGCAGTGGGTTTGAACTGTGCGACTGGTCCCGAGTTCATGACCGATCACATCCGGTCCTTGAACGAACTCTCGACGGTGCATGTTTCCTGCTATCCCAATGCTGGATTGCCGGACGAAGAAGGCAAATATCTGGAGACCCCGGCAAGCCTGGCTGCGCAACTGGAACGCTTCATCGACCATGGCTGGCTAAACATCGTCGGGGGCTGCTGCGGTACGCGTCCCGATCACATCCGTGCCATCGCGCAGATGACCGTGGGCAAGAAACCGCGTGTGGTGAAAACATCGGATCACCGTACCTACTTCTCCGGAATCGAGGTAGTAGAAGCGGAAGACAGCAATCGCCCCCTTATTGTGGGAGAGCGGACCAATGTCATCGGCTCTCGCCTGTTCAAGAAACTGGTTGCCGAAGAGAAGTGGGAGGAAGCGACCGAAATCGCTCGCTGGCAGGTCCGCAACGGTGCCCATATCGTGGACGTCTGCCTTCAGAGCAGCGAACGCGATGAACTGAACGACATTCCGCGGTTCTACGAGAAGCTGATCCGGAAGATCAAGGCTCCCGTCATGATCGATACCACGGATCCGCGCTCGGTCGAATTATCTCTTACGTACTGCCAGGGTAAAAGCATTATCAATTCGGTAAATCTGGAGGACGGCGAAGAAAAGTTTGAGCGTGTCTGCCCTCTGGCTAAAGAGTACGGCGCCGCACTGGTTGTGGGCTGTATTGACGAAGACCCGGTGCAGGCGCAGGCCTTCACGCGCGAGCGCAAGCTTGCCGTTGCTCAGCGCTCGTCTGACCTTCTGACCACGAAATACGGGATCGCACCGGAAGATATCATCATCGATCCACTCGTCTTTCCATGTGCAACGGGCGACGAGAACTACATCGGCGGCGCAGTCGAGACCATCGAATCAATCCGCCTCATCAAACAGGAGATCCCGCACGTCAAAACCGTCCTCGGCATCTCCAACATCTCGTTCGGGTTGCCCGCCGCCGCTCGAGAAGTCGTCAACTCCGTCTTCCTCTATCACTGCACGAAGGCCGGACTCGATCTCGCCATCGTCAATGCGGAAAAGCTGGAACGGTTCGCGAGCATCCCCGAAGCGGAACGCCACCTCGCGGAAGCGTTGCTCTTCAACTCTCCGCCCCAGAACGTTCCCGCCGACCATCCGAATGCCGCCCTCCTGAATGCGGTTCCAACCGATTGGAGGCAGCAATCGCGTGACCAAAAAATCGCGGTCAACCAGTTTCACATCGCTGCCGTTTCCGAGCACTTCCGCGGCGCCGCCAGTCGCCAGAAGAAAAAAGCCGCTGATCTGCCGCTCGATGAACGCCTGGCGAACTACATCATCGAAGGCACAAAGGACGGTCTCGTCGCCGACCTCGATTTAAAGCTGAAGGAAGGCGCCGCGCCGCTCGATATCGTGAACGGCCCGTTGATGGCGGGAATGGGCGAAGTCGGACGCCTCTTCAACAACAACGAACTGATTGTGGCCGAGGTCCTGCAATCGGCGGAGGCGATGAAAGCCGCCGTGAACCATCTCGAGCGGTTCATGGAAAAGTCGGATGCGACAACGCGCGGCAAGATTGTGCTTGCAACCGTCAAGGGCGACGTCCACGATATCGGGAAAAATCTCGTCGAGATCATTCTCAGCAACAACGGTTACGAGGTGGTGAACCTCGGGATTAAAGTTCCGCCAGAGGAATTAATCAAGGCCTACCAGGAGTACAAGCCGGACGCGATCGGACTCTCCGGCTTACTGGTAAAGAGCGCGCAACAGATGGTCACGACCGCCGGTGACTTGAAAGATGCCGGCATTTCTGTTCCGCTGCTGGTTGGCGGCGCTGCGTTGTCTGAAAAATTCACCGTTTCCAAGATCGCGCCCAGTTACGAAGCACCTACGTTTTACGCAAAGGATGCCATGACCGGTCTGCGTTTGATGAACGAGATCATGGATCCGGAGTTGCGCGAACAAGTGCTTTCGCAGCATATCTTCCGCGAAGTGCCAGCCACAACGGTGCGTCCGGAGACGGTGGCAGTACCCAGCGGAGAGCGTCGCAGCCCGAAAGTTCGTACCGACATTCCGGTTCCATCCGCGCCATATACGGATCGCCGCGTTCGCACGGTACCAAATCTCCAGGAAGTCTGGAGCTATATCAATCCGCACATGCTCTACGGCCGTCATCTCGGCTTCAAAGGCAAAGGCGGTTTTGAAAAATCGCTTGCGGACCGCGACCCGAAGGCGCTCGAACTCTTCTATAACGTTGAAGAAGTCAAACGCGAAGCCGCAGAATTCATGAAAGTTCGCGCCGTTTGGCAATTCTTCGAGATCGAGCGTGATGGAAATGCGCTCCGGGTTTTCAAACCGGGCGATGCTCGCCCTGTTGAGGCCTTCCAGTTCGGTCGTCAGGCCAAGTCCGATGGCCTTTGTCTGAGCGATTATGCGCTGGATCCGCGGGACGGCAAGAGGGACCACCTTGTATTGTTTGTTGTGACTGCCGGAGAAGGGGTTATCGCGCATTCGCAGGCGGCAAAGGAATCGGGCGAATACTTCAGAGCGCACGCCTTACAAGCGCTGGCCATTGAGACGGCGGAAGCCGCGGCCGAATGGCTCCACCGCCGCATTCGAGAAGATTGGGGCTTCCCCGATCCGCCGACAATGTCCATGCAGGAGCGTTTTACTTCACGTTATCGCGGCAAACGATATAGCTTCGGATATCCGGCCTGCCCCAATCTGGAGGACCAGGCGAAGCTCTGGCGCTTGCTCCGTCCCGAAGACATCGGCGTTCACCTCACCGAAGGTTTCATGATGGAGCCGGAAGCCAGTGTCTCGGCTTTGGTGTTCCATCATCCCGACTGCGCGTATTTCAGCGCAGCTGAAGAGACAGAGCCGGCTTACGTTTAGTCTCATTCGTCGCCCCGGTCATCTTCCGGATGAATGCCACTTCTGCCGGCCGATACGGCTTTCCGTTCGCGTGAAAGATGTCGTGGAACCACACCGTCGGAGCATGATACACGTACGGCTGTTTCCATGAGTCCCAGGGCAGATAGGTTTGAGTCTTGCCGGCGACGAAGCCCCAGTTGAGCGCCCCTACCTTGAATTCCTTCGCGATGGGAAGAATGCCCTGGAACGTACTCTTTTCAGCCCGAGCCATGTATTCCGTGCAAATCACAGGGCGTCGGTAGCGCTGCAGTTCCTTGACCCGTTTTTCGAAATCGGCAGGAACGTCGTAGTTGTGGAACGATATGACGTCCGAGAGTTCCAGTTGCGTCTTTGTCATCGCGTCGAGCGCGTCCGGATTCTCCCAATCGCCGTGAAAGGGCGCGCTCGTGAGCGGCTGTTCCGGCGAGACCGACCGTGCCCATGCGAATGTTTGCGGGAGCAGGGCTAAGACTAGAGCGACCTTGTTTGCGGGTTCTTCTTTCCGGTAGCTTGATTCGTTCAAATTATCCGGCTCGTTCCAGATGTCCCATGCCAATACGCGCTTGTCGTGTCCGAATGCGCCCACTACGCCTTTGACATAGGCTTCCAGTCGCGGATATTGCGACGGATCTTCCAGCGCCTTCCTGCCCGGACTCTGAACCCAACCGGAGTTGTGGACCCCAGGAGTCGGCTTGTGCTGTTTGCCGAGGTGCGGATTCGGATCCCAGCAGGAATCAAATAAAACAAATATCGGCCGGATTTTGTGCTCTTCACAAATTGTCAGGAACTGGTCGATGCGATTCTTGAAGCCCTCTGGATCTTCTTTCCACAGTAGGTCGTGAAGGAACACGCGCATCGTATTCATGCCCAGGCCTTCCGCCCAGCCGAGTTCCTTGTCGATGCGTTTCGGATCGAAGGTGCTTGCCTGCCACATCTCCAACTGATTAATCGCATCGGCTGGAATATAGTTGCTGCCGACAAGCCATGGTTCTCCGCTATACCAGCCGTTGGCTTGCTCGGTTGTCCACCTCGGGGGTAGCTGGGTCTGGGCTGGAAGTAAAGTACTCAAAACGAAGGTGGCCGAAAAACAAGGCCAAAGCAGGCGGGTCTTGCGAATCCCCATGTGCGTTCATCTGAAGTGTAGCCTGTCGCTAGCAGAATTCGCGTTAACAAGCGAACGTTCGCTAACTAGTTGGATAACGCTACCGGGCCGTTGTTCCCGAAGCACTTCTCATTGTTCGATCGAATTCCACGAAATTCACTCGCAATTCTTCCTTTCATCGCTGGCTCTTTCCACTTTCGTTGATTCGGAATCAGATTTGCAGATCTTGATCACGATTCTCGCTGGAACGCGTAGGCAGAACGCTTCCGTCAACGCGCTTCCGGCCTCAGTCGCCAGGAGGTCTCGATGCGCGGGCGCAGCAGTCTGGTAGCCGTCGTTTTGGGGATCAGCGCGTTTCTGGCCCACACGAACCCTCGTACGTCGCCTCGAAATGCCGCAGCCAAAGAATCTGCGTCCACGACTCTCGATAGCGCGGACCAGCAAACCGTCAGCGATTGGGACCTCCTTAGAAACTTCGAAGATTTTTACCATCTCGGCGCGACCGCCCCGAAGAATGACAAAGCAGGAGGCAAAGTTCGTTTCCGCAACAGGGACGGCAGCATTTTGGACGCTACTTTTACGACGGGAGCCGAAGCGAAGCGTACCGATCAGAAATGGCAAATGCTGAGGGACAAGTTCGATTGGATGCTTGCCACCGTTCCCGATCCTGAGCTTTCCGGGATGCGGCTGAGTTTCGATCGCGAGATCAACAGCATTCAAAACGCGGTCGAGAGCGGCGGCTATCATTTCGACCGATTTTTTTTCCCATGGCACGCGCCCGGCCAGGCGTCTCACTCAGCCGAGACCTCGAAAGAGGCTATCGAAGCGCACCATAACTTACCGGGCATGCTGCTGTTCCGGAGTGGTGAACGGCACAAACGGGATCTTGTCGTTTTCCTGGTTGGTGAAACTCCCACTAGCGGCATCGTTCCGAAGCAGTTTGCCAACGCGATTCGATTTGGTCGATTGTCGACAACACCGGACAAAATATCCATTGCCGGCCCCGGTTTCTCCGGGTCCTTCGATTCCCTCGAGCGGATTTCCCGTGACCAGAACCTGTGCCGTCTGAAGCTGCGGACGTGGACTTCGAGCAGTTCCTCACAATCCGCGTTCGAGGATAGCAGAGATGGGCGAGATGACCTGAAAGCAGTAATGGAATCGACTGCGTATCGGATCGAAGCCTTCATCACGTATCTGCGAACGGAGTGGCACGAGAGTGGACCAATCGTGTTGCTTGTGGAAGAAGGTACGGCTTTCGGCGCCGGAATCCGAGACTCTATCCGTGAGAGTTTGCAGGGCGCTAAGGCCAAGCAAGTCCAGATAAAGCCTGTCTATATCGTCCAGTTTCCCCGCGGCATCGGGAAACTGCGAAACGCCACGGATGGCAAGGATGCTTTGAGCAATCCCGATACGTTGAAGGGCGCCGAAATGACGCACCGTGGACTGCCTTTGACATTGAAGGAGGAGCGCAGCGGGAGCTCCGAAATGCCGCAGTTTTCGCTTGAGCAGTCACCCGTTTCTCAGGAATCCGTGCTGCTTGCTATCGGCAGCCTGATCAAAAAGAGCTCCCTGCATTACGCCGGCATCGTGGCAACGGATCCCTTGGACCTGGTCTTCTTGAGCCGGTTCCTCCGTTCTGCGTCACCGAATGCACGCCTGTTTACGTTTGATCCGGACAACCTTTACGAGCACGGGTCCGATGCTGCCGAGTTTCAAGGCATGCTCACTGTCACGAACTATCCACTCATTCCGTTCAACCAGTTATGGACGCGCTCCGCATTCGATTCAACTATGCTGATCTTCGGCAGCGGGGAATCAGAGGCAGCTTATAACGCCGTTGTGGATTTGTTGCCCGATCCTGACGTCGACTCAACGCCGGGCGGTACGAAAGAACATCGGTTGCGCGAATATGCCGATCCCTTCCATGACGACTTCGACACTCAAAAGAACGGGAAGCCGGCTCTTTGGATCACTGTTGCTGGTGGAAACGGCTACGCGCCTGTAACTCGCCTCCCGTCTGCGCAAAGACCCGCATCGGGCCTACACGGTAAACCAGGTGGATCGGAATTCTTCGCCGTTATGGATACCGATGCGAAAGCCCGTCAAAGTCTGCACGATACAGCGCGGTGGATACCCGAATATTGGGAAAGCTGGGGATACATCTTCATCGCCATTGCGATCTTGTCTGTAGCGTACGCCGTCGTGATCTGCATTTCCCGGCCCGATGGCAATCGGATTCTCGCGACATTCTCCGTTAAGCGAGACGAAGACTCGCCCGATGCTCGAGCACATTTTCTTTTCCTCATCGGACTCGCGCTGTTAGGTCTGGTTGCTTTGTGGCTCGCGGTCCCCTATATCGTCCTTCTCCAGAACGCCTCATTTTGGTCAGCGCATTCGGCTGGACACTGGAGAATCGGAGCGCTGCTGGTGCTGGTCGCAGGATCGGCGAGCGCTGTCTCGTTCCGGCTCCTTGAAGGTCAGCAAAGGCGCGCCGAGTCGACCATCACACCTTGGGCCGGCGTCTTATACACGGCTCTGGCCGCGGTATCGCTCTGCGTCTACCTGGATTCGCGGTATGGCGTTAGCCTTTTCCAATCGCAGGGTTCTGTTCTCAGTCCCTTCGGCCTTGCGTTGGTCCCGGCTGCAGCCGCACCGGCCACAATCGCGTTCGAGCGCCATATTCAATTCGAACGACTGGAGCAAGCGGTCCTCAAAGTGTTTCTTTTCGTATTCGGCCTGGCGAATGTTGTGTTGATTGTGGAGGTCTCTCAACCTCCGTTCGTAGGAGTGAGTCCTTCGCTGTGTCGCCTGTGGCGTTTGTTCTACGCGGGCAGCGCGGTCATGGGAATGCTGATCATCACGCAAGCGATGCCCTTGGCCGAAGCGCTTCGTTCCTTGAGGCGGAATGCAAAGCGAGGAAGCAAATCTGCCTTGTTTTCCCAACTGTATATCTGGTTGACGGCATTATTTGCGGTCGGAGCAGGAACGCTTTTCATCTGGGCATTCGCTCACGTTTCCGAACAGTCCCTTGTGCCCCAGCATTTTCTGGCTGCTTGCCGCGCCCTCAATCTCACGAGCGGCGTTTCCCCGTTGACTACGCTTACGTTGACCGTCTTCGCGCTACTCTGCTGGTCTTTCCTGGAATTGCGCCGCCTGACGTTTCACGAAGACCGGCGTCCACAGGTTCCGAATCTGCCCAAAACGGACGTTTTTTGTCCACACCTTAAAGATCTTGTCCAATGCATCAATAACCGGATCGGCAGGGAATTCTTCCATCCTGTCTACAATCTGATCCTCGGGCTCGGGATTTTCGCGTGCATTCTGTTTGTAAGTTTCAGTGGTCATCAGACCATCGAAGACCAGTGGCTGAATGGCTTGATGCTGTCTTTCTGTTTTCTTGTCAGCCTGTCTCTGATCGCGGTCGCGAATCGATTTGTCTTGATCTGGCTGGCCTTCAACGAATTTCTTATGGCCTTGGAGAGACACCCGATTCGCGAGGTGTTCAACTATTTGCCTCGCGATTCGGTCTGGGCACCACTCTGGCAGAGCGGGGCGAAAAAACGCACGCATGTGTCTCTGACTCGCTCAATCGAGTGCTTGTTGGCTCTCAAAAACAATGCGAAAACGCCGCCGCTATTGCGCAAAGGCGTTTCTATGATACTTCCTGTCCTGAGCGAACTGACCAGGGATGTTTTGAGACGCTCGGCTATGCGAGAGCGAGTCCCGGCTCCCCTCTATCACAAGACTCAGAAGCTGCTCGGCGAAGTTGGTGAGATGGTCGCGGTCGAGCTCGAGGAAGAAAAATGGCCGCACGGCAGCTACGAGACTCGTCTGGAAATGTCTCATGATGACAGCATGAGGGAAGCTCTGCGCATTTCTGCAAGCGAGTTCAAAGAAGGAGAGCCTTACGCCATTTCGAGCGAGCTCCTCGCGCTCCGCATTGTGCCGTTCATCAACTACGTCCTTCTTCAATTGCAGAACTTGGCTCTTTACCTCAGCATCGGATTCATTCTGCTGGTGGTCGCCATGAACTCTTATTCATTCCGTTCGCAAACCGTTATCGACTGGTTATTAGTGGCACTTTTTCTGGTGCTCGGCGGCCTGGTCGCCTCCGTATTTGCGCAACTGGATCGCGATGCGGTATTCAGCCGGATCACTCGTACGGAAGCCGGGAAGCTCGACCGGAATTTCTTTGTCCATATGCTTTCGTATGGCGTGGTCCCGACCGTTGCTCTTCTCGCATCGCACGTGCCCTCAGTCGCAACCTTCTTTTTCTCCTGGGTCAAGCCGGCGATGGATGCGATCCACTGAGAGCACTCCTTTTACACTGAAGGCGTGATTCGACTCTTAGCCCTGGTGCTTGCCATCGGCTTCTCGCTTGCGGGCGCGAACACCAGTGGCACCTTCACCAATCCGATTCTTCCCAGCGGCCCCGATCCCTGGGTTCTTTACCATAACGGTTTTTATTACTACATGAATACGACCGGCAAGAATCTCACGTTGTGGAAATCGAAGAGCATAGGAGATCTCGCCCATGCCGAAAAGAAAATCGTCTGGACACCGCCGCTGTCGGGGCCGGATTCGCATGACATCTGGGCGCCTGAGATTCACCTGATCGGTGGGAAATGGTACATCTACTTCGCTGCAGACGGCGGCGATAACCGGACTCATCGCCTCTGGGTGCTCGAGAACAGCTCACCCGATCCCATGGAAGGCGAATGGGTAATGAAAGGCAAGCTCGCCGACTCGACCGACAAATGGGCGATCGATCCAACGGTATTCGAAGACAACGGCAAGCTCTTTCTTGTGTGGTCTGGCTGGCCCGGCGATGCAAATAAAGTTCAGAACATCTACATCGCCCAGCTGAAAAATCCCTGGACCATCGAGGGGCAGCGCGTGCTGATCTCCACTCCCCATTTTCGCTGGGAAAGGCATGATGACGATTTGGGCGTGAAAGTGAACGAGGGGCCCGAGGTCCTGAAACACAATGGCGACATCTTTCTGGTTTTTTCGGCGAGCGGGTGTTGGACGGACGATTACGCGCTCGGTATGCTACAGGCCCGTGAGGGATCTGACCTGTTGAACCCGGCATCCTGGGTAAAAAGCAAGCATCCCTTGTTGAAAACATCGGGCAAGGCGCATGCTTACGGAACCGGCCACAATACGTTTTTCCGTTCGCCGGATGGGACGCAGGACTGGATCATCTATCACGCGAATCCTGATCCGGAGGAGGGCTGTAAAGAGGAACGGTCCCCGCGCGCCCAGCCCTTCACGTGGAACGCTGACGGTACACCGAATTTCGGCAAACCCGTACCGCTGGGCCAGCCCCTGCCGCTGCCTTCCGGCGAACAGCCCGGGCAGTGAGGCACACTGCCCATCGCTTTTGCGAGCGTCTATTTCGCGTTCACAACCGGTGTGTCAACCAGGTGCTCTGAGAC
>JAFAUR010000429.1 GCA_019243205.1 Acidobacteriaceae bacterium
CCCTTTATGCCAGGGCAGCGAACCAGCGATAAAGAGCGCGCTTTCTTTGTCATCTTTTCAACGATGGTCGGAGCCGTTGAGATTGCACGCATGTTGCCCGATCGTGCTGCCCAAGAAAAGGTCCTCGCAAGCGCACGAAACTTTCTCTTGGGCAGCTTTTGATTTCCTCAGTCGATAATGCCGCCGTTATTGCCGAGCCGCGCCGCCGCCCATCAGTGCCCTTAGTGGCATCAAAGGTCCGACCGGAATGTATTCGTAATCCATCAACTGTTCCTTCGCGAGCGGCAGCGTTTCCACAATGGCTCGTGCCTCGTCCTCGGTCCTCGCATCCACCAGGAAGACGACGCCTTTGCCATCGCCGCGCGAATACCATTGGCTGATTTTCCCGTCGAAGTAGAGCTTCACAGTTGCCCGAATCTCCGCCGGCATGACTGCGACGATTTGTTGAATTTGTTCGTGGGTTATACCCTGCTTGGCAGTCTGGATGACCAACACTCCGGTGGTTTTAGGTATAGCCACGCTGGGCACGCCCGAGGCGGCCCCGGATTGTGATTGCGCTACGGACGCTACCGGAAGCGCTGCAATGAGAAAAGCGAATAGTAATTTCACAAACTAACCCTCGATTCAGTTTGGTTTCATGGGCGGCGTCTCGCTCGCCTGTCTGATATTTGCCCGCAGCACCCGGCCTGTGACACGATTACGAATGATCGATTTCTGGAATGAACCGGTCACAAACGCGCCTCACGCGGCAAAAAGAGTTCTAGAGTGGGCGAAGGAGATCAGGAAGTTCGGGCCCTGATGATTCGTTATCAGGGCGGATCGCTCGAAGCATTCCAGGAGATCTACGCTCAGCTCGCACCGGGAGTGCGCCGCTATCTGTCGCATCTGACAGGCGGCTCTGAAATCGCCGATGATCTGCTTCAGGAAACGTTTCTTCAAATGCATCGGTCGAGAGCCGCATACAACCCGACATATGCAGTCAGACCTTGGGTCTTCGGTTTGGCGCGAAACATTTTTCTGATGAATCGTCGTGCGACCCGGCGATGGGCAAAGGTTTATGAGTCGCGCGAGGATTTGCCTGAGTTTCCCGTGCTTCCCGAAGCCGACAGGCTCGGCTCCCACGACGAGATCCGCAGATGTATTGCGAATTTAGGCCCGGATCAGGCGGAAGCGCTGCTGCTGCACCATCAGTGGGGGTTTAGTTTCGAGGAGATCGCCGGGATGCTGGGCATTAGTGCCGCCGCGGCTCGCGCGCGCGCCAGCCGGGGAATGGCAGACCTGCGCCTGGCGCTGAACAGTCTTCAGAGCGCACAAGCCGCGCGGCGCGACTTGGTTCCGGCGCGCGAGTCTGTTCTGCGCAAGTTACTCAAGAAGGCTCGTGCATGATAGATCGTTCACCGAAACCACCGGAAGCGCTGATGCGGGCGATCACCCAGGATCTCAGGCCCGTCAGACCATCGCCGCGGCCACTCCAACTGGCATTGCGAATGGTCCCTCTCGCTCTCCTGGTTTCTTCGCTGATTCTGCTTGCGATCGGACCGCGTCAGGACTTGAGCGTATTAGGACCGCTCTTGACATGGGGCGCCTCCGCCGTGCAGTTCGTGCTCGCCATAGCGCTTGTCTGGATCGGTGCGCACGAAAGCATACCAGTTGGCAGGCTGCCGAGGCATATCGTTTATTCCGCGGCGATCGCGGCATCTTTGGTTGTTGTATTGATCAGCCTGGTGACCTTCTCGACAAGTCCTGTGATCGAACCTATCCTGCGTGTGCCGCCACGGGTCAACGAAATGCTGCGTGTTTCGCCCTGGATCATGGGCTTCGGATGCGGGATCGGCAGCACGATAGCTGGCGGAATCCTGGTCCTGTTGTTCAGTTGGATGTTTCGAAACTCGCTCGCTTCGCGGCCGACTCTAGCGGGCGCACTGTATGGCGCAGGTGCGGGTCTCGCGATCAACGCCGGTTGGCGCATTGCGTGCCCGGTTTCGACGCTTTGGCATACGCTCGGAGCGCACGGAGCAGCAATCATCGCCACAGTGATCTTAGGAGCACTCATCGGGCGATTTTTGGGAAATCGCAGATTGCACATCGGCGGCAGACGTTCCTGAGCGCCAGTGCATTGGCTTAACGTCGATGCAGAACGATTCCTCGCGTCGAATGAATTTGGCCGAGTTGGACGAATACGCGGTCGCACGATTTGAATCGTATGAAGATTTGCTCTGCGAATTGAACCGCTTGAGCTGAGGCAAGGGCTCAGCGCCGAGTTTGCCGCACCGGAATTGAGGGGCACCAGCAGAATTCGGTATTTCCGAGCGCGACCGCAAGAGTGGCTTAAGTTCCCGGCACGAGAGACCAAGAGCAATCCACTCGGACGAGAAGGCATCTTAGAGAGGTCAACGTCTCGATTCCTCCTCCTTGGTCCGCAGGGCGGGAGCTTTTTCGATCATGCTTACTTCGAACCCACGGCGCTCAAGCCAGTAGCCAAGCGTCGGCCCGGCAATGCCTGCTCCGGAAATCAGTACCCTCATAGGACATCCTTCCCTCTCTGGCTCTGCCGGCTTTTGCGCGACCCAAGGCCGTTGCAAAGCAGCACGGCAGCATGTGGTCCGTCCGCTTTCCAATCCACGAGTTTGGGCGCGATCGTCCAGACCAGTCCCAAGCCTTCGTACATCGAGATCAGCACTGTCGCGGCGCGGCGTGCATCGGTTTCTTCTAACTCAGCGTTCCTCACGCCCTCTTCGAGGAGCGGGGTGAAGATGGAAAGCAGTTCGCCGTAGAGTGTGGCCAGGTGCTTCCGCACGGCGCGTTGGCGGAGCGCGATTGCGTAGAACTCCAGTGCGATGGGCATGAGCCGGGCCATGGCCTGGTAATCGCGGGAAATCTGCTCTCCGATCCGCATCACGCGGTCACGCACGCTCACCGGTTCGATGGCAATCCGCCCTAATGCCTCGATGCTCTTGCGGAAGACGCGGTCTAGCAGAGCGGTAATAATGTCGTCTTTCTTTTTGAAATACCAGTACAGCGCACCTTTGCTCAACCCGGAATGCTCCGCAATATCGTCCATCCGGGCTTCATCGAACCCGCGCCTAGAGAATACTTCTTCGGCGGTATCGAGAATCTGGTTACGGCGCTCCTCGATAGCGCCGCTAAGCCTGCCCGTCCTCGTTCAGCGAGTGCGAACGAGCACCAAGAGGAACGTTGTTGCGCTTGTGCCGTTGAAAGCAGAATGAGCGCCGGTGCCGGGCGCAGGCTTCCGCAGCCTGAATAAGAGTGAAAATGCATTCGTATGTCTCCCAAAGAGAGACTACTTGACTCTGAAGTCGACTCCAGAGTGTATTTTGGGAACGTATGGCCCGGAGCGGGATTCAGATCGGAAAGGTGTCCGAACAAACGGGATTGAGCGTGGACGCCATTCGGTTCTATGAAAAACAACGCCTTCTGGAACGACCGGCGCGTACGGAAGGCGGCTTTCGACTCTTCAACGCGCAAGATATTCAACGAATTCAATTTATTCGTCGCGCTCAGCGGCTGGGATTTTCGCTTCCTGAAATCCGGGAAGTACTGGTAATCGAGCGTGAAGAAGGTGGGACTTGTTCCCATGTACGCGACCTGCTACAGGCCAAACTTGCCCAAATCCATAGCAAGGTCGAGGAACTTCGTTTACTGGAAGGGCAGCTCACGAAGAGGCTACGAAAATGTGAACGCAAGCTGAATGCGTCTGGCGATTCGCATAAGGGTCGCTGCCCGGTACTGGACGAAATAAGCCGGCGAGGCTCGGATGGAAATTGAAGTGCTATATTTCAGCGGCTGCCCGAACCACGTTCCTGCGGTGGACCGGCTCAAAGCAGTTCTCCAGGCGGCAGGATTGCCAACCGACGTCTCAGAGATCGAAGTAAGAGATAAATCTGCGGCAAAGCGGCTGCAATTCTTCGGCTCACCGACGATTCGCATCAATGGATTCGATATCGAATCCGATTCTCGGAATGTGAAGGATACGGGTTTCGCCTGCCGCCGATATCCGGGCGGGCTGCCATCAGAAGAGATGATTCGAGCGGCGCTGCGAGAAGCGGGAGCTATATAAGGATGCGTGGAGAAACCACCAGCAAAACGATTCCAGATACCGGCGCACGAAGCAGTGCCACTCGCACGGCGCTCGCGAGCATTGGCGCGATCGGCAGCGTCCTCGCCGCATCGAGTTGTTGCCTGCCGATCTTGCCGTTTCTACTAGCGGCAGGGTTTGCGGGCAGTTCAACGTTCTTGTCTGCTGCGAGGCCGTATTTGCTCGGAGCGTCGATCTTATTTATCGTCTACGGCTTCTACCAAGCCCGGCGTGCGAAAAAATGCCGGCGGCGGCCAAACCTGATCGCCTCCATAGTTTTGTGGGTAGCTGCGGTTTTTGTCATCATGTCGATCTTCTTTCCACAACTGATGGCAAACGCCTCGGCCAGTTTACTGGCCCATTGATTCCATGAGCCGGAAAGATATCTTGATCGCAGCCGTTGCGATCGCGTTAGTAGGAGCGTTCTTCTACTTTTATGGCGGTCATCAGACGCCCAATGGGCAACTGCCGCTGCGCAGATTGACAACTCAGAATCTAACCGAGGTGAAGAATGCATTCAACGCGGCGAAAGGCGAGGTCCGCGTGCTTCTGCTTCTATCACCCACGTGAACAGTATGTCTGCAGGGGGCCTCTGCAGCCGAAGAAATCTTACGCCAGTTTCCGCGCAAGCCTGTGCGAGTCTTTGTCATTTGGGAGCCGGTACTGCCCACAGACTGGACGGCGCCTTCAACGGCGGCATTGAGGCGGATTGACGATGCACGCGCGACACAGTTCTGGGACAAAAGGCGCTTGGTTTCTAGTTCCATGGGAGGGCACAATCGGCGGAGCGTTGTGTGGGATTTCATTGCAGTCTATACGCAGGGAGCGGTTTGGAGCGATCACCCGCCGCAGGCGATCTATGAAGGCGGCCCGGTAGTCCGGGTTACACAGCCCACACGGGAAGCACTCGCGCAAGCCTTGCTGGGCATGGGGCATCTCCGATAGAAATCTCGCCAGGAAGAGCGGACGAAGTTCTCTCGCGCAAAACGTTCCAGCTGATTCGGAACGTCCAGCGTAACGCCATTCCAGGACCAACCCGATCCCGAGGCCTATAGCCACGAAGGGCCAGATGAAACGGGTGTCGACGGAAATGACATTTGTTTCGGCCAATAAGGAAACGAGGCCGGCCATGAGAAGGAGCGGCGCCGTAATGCCGCAATGAAGGGTGCGATTTCTAAACCAGTTGGCGCAGCAACCGGCCGCCACGGACAGATGAATCGTCGTCGCTGATAACGCTCGCAGAGGATGCCAATAGATGCCGATGAGACTCAATCCCCAGGCGATCAAAGAAGCGACAAACCAAAACACCATCGCGGCGGGCGAGCTACAGCAACACTTTCCTTTATTCGCGGCCCTTTGATTGGTTGCTTTTCGAGATGGGAACGCGTCGACGCTCTTCATACCAAAATCGTGAAGTCTGGAGCGTAGTCCAGAGTCAAGGACATTTGAGCTTTTGCAGGCCATGATTTGCACAGATAAGGCGATACTGAGATTGAGCTTCCAGCGTGGGAGCGGCAGATGGAAAACCCAATATCGAACTCGGTTCGGGCCCTTATCATCGGAACCTGGATTGCCGGCCTGCTGTGGTTCGAACGCCGGCGCGCCCCACGGACGGTCCATAGGAGCAAACTGCAGCGCGACGTCCGAAACCTTGTCGTTGCCGCGCCCGCAGGCCTTGTGATGCAAGCGGTCGAAATGCCTTTAGCTTTTAGGCTCGCGACAGTTGCGAAGCAGCGAAACTGGGGTGTTCTTCCGGGATTATCATTGCCGTCGCCAGTAAGCCTGATCGTAGGGTTCTGCTGCTCGATTACACCTTATATTGGTGGCACTTCTTAACCTATCGAGTGCCAATGCTGTGGCGTTCCATCAGGTTCATCGCCTTGATCGGGAAATGAACGCTACCACGGCCTTGCGCTTTCACTTTGGCGAGATCACCGTTTCGCTTGCCTTTCGCGTGTTACAGATTTTTGTAATCGGACCCACACCGCGCGGATTGTGGCTGTTTGGCGAGTCTTCTTGTTTCTATGCATCCTGTTCCATCATTCGAATGTGCGCCTGCCAGTATGGTTCGAGCGCCTGCTCGCAAGAATCGTTGTCACGCCTCGGATGCACGGCATCCACCATTCCATCGCTCCTGAGGAAGTGAATTCGAATCGGTGGAGTGGGCTGACCATCTGGGATTGGCTGCATTCGACCTTACGGACCGAGCCGTCCCCACACGCGCTCACGCTAGGTGTTGCGGGATTCCTTGGTCCGGCAGAAATCACTGCGGTGGAAGCTCTGAAACTGCCGTGCGAAGTCACAGGCAATCCGCCCGGCTATGACGGCACGCCTGTACGGCAATCGTTGAATTCGCTGAGCTGACCGTGTGTTCGACGAACCGGGCTATACCAATTTGCGAGCGTGTTCGGCTGCACGCCTGCCCAATATGACAGTTGCAGAGCTGTCCAGTGTAGCCACATGCCGGCAAAGTTTCGCTTTTCGAAGCGCCGCGAGGATGTCACGATGCACATCTTTAAGTGCACGAAGCGCCCTGCCCTCCGCAGCCGTCTCAAGAGATCCAGATCTTCAAAGATCACAAGCGGACGAAAGCCGCCGATGGGCATCGTAGGTGCTCCTGCGTACGAAAATGCCGGAATCTGCGTAGCAAAGGTTCAGCCAACCTAGCGCCGGATAGATCGCCGTCAACTGCCGCGCTGCCCGGGATGGACCATCAAAGGTGAGTCCAAAATTTCCACCCACGACTGAACTGTCTCGTAACGCCTGGTTTATTTCCAAATGGCATGCCGAGAGCCCGCCGCTATGGTCCGCGTGACAGTGCGAGAGGCACACGGCTTCGCTGGACGCGAGCCGGACGCCGAGCCGACGCGCGTTTTCCAGCCAGACCTCCGCGGAGGGTCCGACGTCGAAGAGGACCGAGCGCTCTTCGGAGCCGCACCGCCCCGTGACCAGCGCCGAGAAAGCCTTGGCAGGCGGGCAGATGCCCCCAGGGCTCGACGCAGTCATGGCCGTCCTTGGGCGCACGATGGGAAACACGCGCAACCGAGACCTTTTATAGAAAGCTCAATCTTGTTGCGCAGCAATGCGAAATGTCGCGTTACGACGCGCTGAGAAAAGGGCTGGATGCTTTATTGCGGGCGGAAGTGATATGGAGCTCCGCCTCGAACCGTACGATTAAGAGCGCAGCACAATCGGAGGTGTTTTGCAGAACCATGGGGACAGGTCTCGCGAAACTATTGGGCAACAGTCGGCCCAGAAGAGCTGCGCGTGCGAGCGCAAAAGGGTGCGCATGCACGATGGAACCGCGGGCGGCTTGCCCGCCAAGCGCGCACCGTC
>JAFAUR010000513.1 GCA_019243205.1 Acidobacteriaceae bacterium
TGGGTCCGTAATCGTCTCCCAGGGGCGCCCCAGGAGTTCCCTGCAGCATTCCCATACCTTCGTTCATGTCCACGCCCGCAGGCATCCCAGTGCCGGCGCGCGACATCGGCCCGACGTTCGAAGACATTTGGTTCATCATGTGGTGCGGGAGATGGCAATGCAGCATCCAGTCGCCCGGGTTATTCGCTACAAATTCGAAATCGCGAGATTGCGCGACACCAACCAAAACTGTATTTCCCGGGAACCATGCGGACTCCGGAATCCGTCCGCCTTCGGTTCCCGTTACATAGAAAGTGTGCCCGTGCAAGTGAATCGGGTGGTGGTCCATCCCGAGATTGATTAGCCGGATGCGAACGCGATCGCCCAACCGGATAATCAACGGCGTTGTTGCCGGACCCGCCTTGCCGTTGAACATGAGCCAATTGAACTCCATGTTCATCGTGTTTGGCACTGTGTTATTGGGAAGTACAGCGTATTCCTGCAGGAGAATCACAAAATCTTTATCTACTCGCGGCGTGTGGGCTACCTTCGGGTGCATGATGAACGCGCCGAGCATGCCCATCATTTCTTGCATCGCCATGTGTGAGTGATAGAAGTATGTACCGTTCTGGTGCAATGTGAATTCGTAAGTAAATCGGCCTCCCGGCGGAATCGGCTCCTGGCTCGCTCCGGGCCCTCCGTCCATGACGAACGGAATCTCAAAGCCGTGCCAGTGCATAGAGGTGGGCTCGGGCAGGTGATTATCCACAATGATGCGGACGCGGTCTCCTTCGGTAACCTGAATCGTTGGCCCCGGAGCGCTGCCGTTAAAACCCCAAAGATCAAGTGTTTTGTTCGGAGCGACTTCCTGCTTCACCGGCTCGGCAATGAGGTGGAACACCTTCACGCCGTTATCCAAAGTGAACGGTAGATCCTTAAGGTCCGGTGTCTCCACGAGCACCGGCGCACCAATATTTTCGACATGGTCCCCACTGCGCGTGTTTTGCGCAACTAAGGCCTTTGCCGAAGCGATGCCGGCACCAAATCCAAATGTCTTTCTAAAGAAATTACGTCGGTTATTCATAAACTCTCCAAGAAATTGCCCTATGAATGCGTTTGAGACCGCCTCTAGACGCGAGGTGGCGCGACGTTCTCTGAACGCAAGAATTCAATGCGCTATGGAGAGGGAGTTAGATCCGGAACGTGGGCAGAAGCGCGAACACACTAATCCCGGTGTGTCCGTGGGACTCGCTTCGACCCGAGACGAATCGGTCTGCCGGGCTGTGTCCCGACGCTGGCTCGGCCGTTGAGACTAAGACATAAGCCGCACCGGTGTGCACGGTATCGAGCTTGCACATACTTGTGCAAGGTTCCGGATTCACAACTGAGTACTGAACATGGCAGAGTTGGCTAAAGTCCGTGTTTTTCGAGTGCGATTTATGGTGATGGCAGTGAGACGTGCAATCGGTCGCTGCGCAAGCCGACAACGCGCACGCCGCGTAGCACTGTGAATTAAGTAGCAGCGCAGCAGTGATCAGCAGCGCCAAAGATCTGCACCAGCGCGATAACATGCTCGATCCACAATTACCACAATGTGACGACCAAAACTGCACAGTTTTGTCAAAGGTTGTTTAATTTTTTTCATAGGGGGACCGGGTATCTAAAGTGAAGTCATGGAGAAGAAACAGCCCAGACCGTCCGGTAATGCCGCATGCGGGTGCGAGATGCACGGCGGACGAAAGGCGGTATCTGTCGATCCGGGCATAAAAAACGGCCAACCTGAAGCGGCTCCGCCGCATCGAAGGTCAGGTTCGCGGTCTACAGAAGATGGTCGAAGAGGATCGCTACTGTTCCGACATCCTCACTCAAGTCTCCTCCGTCCAGGAAGCGCTGCAACACTGTGCAATAGCTGCATTTGCGTCCGGTGAATCGTCCGAACGTCAAGCCATCTCAGACGAACTGCTGCAACTTTTTGCCAAGTTCTCACGTAAGGCCTCGTTTCCAGTTGACATAGGGGGATGGGGTATGCAATAGGTAGGGATGGCCGGGTATCGGTCCGGTGAAGTTTGCAGCCTTGTCCGCGCCCGCAGGAAACCGCATCACGATCCTTTACGATGCCTTTGGAAAGCCTTCAGCCCTGTGGAAGGATTGGGGTTATGCAGCGCTTATCGAATACGGCGGCAAACGAATTCTGTTCGATGCCGGCAACAACATCGAAACCTTCCGGCACAATGTCGAAGCGCTCAAGGTGAGCCTGAAAGATCTGGATTTCGTTGTACTTCCCACCGGCACGGAGACCACATTAGTGGATTGCAGCATGTCTTGAACGTGAATCCTCACGTCCGTATTTATGCGCCCTACGAAATCTCCCAGTTCGGAACGCCGGTGACGTCCGCGATCGTCAACGCGATGAACGGTCATATCGCATGCCTGCCCGATTGCATGCACTACTTCGATGGACAACCGCAGCAAGCCCGGCCAAGCGGCACACCTTGGCCCAACGCTCATTTTTTGTAGATCGATAAGACTACCGAGGTCGCGCCCCGCTTCTTCCTTATCTCAACCATCTCAGACGCCGCGGGGAGCAAGGAGATGCACGAGATTTCGCTCGCGTTCCGCACGCCGGAGGGCCTGGTGCTCGTGGTGGGCTGCTCGCATGCTGGGATTCTGAACATCGTGAAAGAGGCCGCAACAGTTGACTCACGGATCTACTCGGTGTTTGGCGGGCTTCATCTCCTCAGTACTTCCGAGGAGGATGTTCATCGCATCGCGCGGGAACTGCACGATACCTGGAGAATTCCGACGATCGGTCCAGGACACTGCGGAGGGATGGCGGCGTTCGCGGCACTCGTCGACTTGTATCAGGACCGATATATCTACGCGGGCCTGGGCACGTCGTCCCACTCCCGTGAGGCGAACTATGGAAACGAGAGTATTTCGAACTAGCTTGAAGTGCGCGAGCTGCGTCGCAAAACTCGCACCGGTCCTGAATGCCGATCCGCGAATCACTTCGTGGTCGGTCCAAATTGAAGACGACCGCAAGCCGCTCACAGTAACGGGACTGAATGTGGGGTCCGACCTCGTAACATCGATGCCCGACAAAGCCGGCTTCAAACCACTCGAGGAAATCGGCCACACGGCACTGCCGTCCGCTTCGGATGCGACTCAAGTGCCGGTTTTGCCGTGGTACAAAACGTATTTCCCGATACTGCTCATCCTTGCTTATCTAGCTGCCTTCGTAGGCGCTGTCGCAGGTCAGGACGGGAGAGTGGCGGTTGGGAGAGCGGGATGCGCAACTTCATGGGCGGTTTCTTCGCCGTGTTTTCCTTCTTCAAGCTGCTCAATCTCTCGGCGTTTGCGATGCATACACAACTTACGACATAGCCGCAATGCGGCTGCGCCTGTACGGATACATTTACCCGTTTATCGAGCTTGGCCTCGGTGCGGCGTAAATTGCAGCATTTGGGGGCGTCATCACTGATCTCGTGACCTTGGCGGTGATGTCGCTCAGTACCGCGGGCGTTGTGCGCACCCTTTTGAAGAAGCATGCCATCCGCTGTGCCTGCTTGGGGACCGTCTTCAACCTGCCGATGGCCAAAATCACGCTCCTTGAGGACCTATCCATGGTCGCCATGTCCGCAGTGATGATCGGAGCTAGTCTCCTACACGCGGGAGTTGCCCGATGATCCGCAACACTCGAATTTTGCTTTGGCCAGATGCTACCGCAAACGGGGCGGCGGCTAGAACACTGGCAAGATGAACCAGAGTCAGTCGCGGAGCGGAGGATGGGCCTAATGGAACTACCGATCGCATGTACCTTGTCACCAGCCGAGCAGCAAGAGCGGCGCCGAGCCCTGCTGGATTCGGTACGGCTGGCTACGATTGAAGCAACCGAGCTGCCGCTCGGCTATGCCTACCGATTTGATCGCACAAGTGACGTTCTATTTGCTCTGAGCCGCCTGATTGATTTGGAAAGTAAATGTTGTCCGTTCTCGACATTCACGTTGGTCGTCGAAGCCGGTCAGCAGTCGATCCGGTTAGAAATCACTGGCGCACCGGCCGCGAAGTCTGTCATCGCCGATTTCTTTGGTTCGTAAGATCTTCAGTCGTACTGAGATCGGGATTGCGACAACACGGAGGGGAAGCTGGCCGGTCTTCCCGGGGCGTGGTGAAACGGCGGCATCAAACCTTCGAGGATCCGCTGCCTTCCGTGGGAACCGAGGAGGAAGGCATGCGGTCCTTCGCAGAGTGCGGTGATCAGCTCCGTGCTTATGGATCTTCGCACGCTCTAGGTTCGACAGGTCGCGCGCAATCGAGGTTGCGACCAATTAGAAGGTGAATCTAGTCTGCAATTCCAATCTTCTATTGTTTGCCGATTCCGAAAAACCTGTTCCTCCAAGGCTACCCGCGCCATAGGGCTGGTTAGCCAAGCCGAACAACGGCGCAGTGATGTTCCCGATGATGGGACCCGGGTTGTTGTGGTTGAGGATGTTACGAATCGACAAGGACACCGCGAGGTTATAGCGGTGACTAGTCCTCACAGAGTTCCCAGTGGGGCCGCCGCCGAAGGGACCCGTTTGCGGTCGACGGCCACCAGTCGAAACGGAGCCTTCCCCTGCCGGACCGAAGGCGAACACTTTCGAAATTCGGAGATTCAGCATGACGATAGCCGGCCCTCGCCCATAGTTCCGATA